>DYSA01000484.1 GCA_020726425.1 Fibrobacter succinogenes
TCCAAAAGTTTGGCCAGTGTAAAATCACTCGTGATCGGATATTTCGAAACTGAAGATTGTGTGCAATCACTCGTGAATGGAAATTAAAATCGATTTATCGCTTTGGATCTTCATTAACACGAGGCATGGCCTCGATTTTTTTTTTCCCATTGCAAAGTGTCGTCGTTTAGTGGTAAACTAACTCAGTAAAAACACTTTTTGAGGGGGAACCTATGAAATTCACGAAAATGGTTGCAGGCGGAATTGGGTTGATGGGGATAATGATCGCGACAGTTTCGCTGATCGGCATTATCGGAAGTTCATCAATTAACGGGGAGTACAGCACGCTTTTATCTCAAGAATCGGCAATTAATCAGGCGGCAATGGAGTTGGAAATTGCCATGCTTCGGGCTCGGATTAATCACAAAGATTTTATCATGCGATTAGATGAAAAGTATTTAACTGCCAATGCAGAAATGGTTGCTCAAGCGTTGAAACACGCGGAAGATCTGAACAAATTGATGGATCATTCTCGAAAATTTCGTCTTGAACGGGACAAGCCAGATACTCTCATTGCATCGATTAAAAAGTATCAGGGGCAGTTTGAAGTACTTACGGCTGCATACGTTGCAAAAGGGGTGAATGAAGAGGCTGGACTTCAGGGGGCATTTCGAAATAGCGTCAACGCTTTAGCGAGTGCTGTAGATTCACTCAGTATTGATGGGGCAGCAATGCTTATCTTAAAAATTAGAAATGATGAAAAAGATTATCTGCTTCGTTTGAATCCTAAGTACGTTCAAGCCGTTGCCGATAAGGTTGGTAAGCTGATTGAGCTAATAGATGGATCTTCTTATGCTGCAGATTTGCGTCCTCTTGCTGAATCATACTTGGCTGATTTTAATTCGCTCGTTGCAAAAAATAGTGAGATTGCAACTACCTTGAAAGTTATACGTGATATGCTTTCCCGAGAAATTGAACCGCTTCTCGCCAGTATCGATGAAGTGACCATGAAAGCGTATACTGACAAGCAGAAAAGTGTGGCGATTCAAGTGGGATTCATTTTTGTTTTGATTTTGACTATTGCCGGTTCGGGCATTGCTGTGGGGATTTTAGTGGGGCGCAAACTTCTCAGTGTTGTTAAAAAAGAGTTGGGTGCTGAACCCGATGAGATCGGAAAGATCGCTTCGGAGATAGCTCGCGGTAACGTACTTCTCAACTTTGAAGAGTATGAATCATTTGGTGAGTATGGGCTGTATAAAAATATGCGCACCATGGCGGAATCGGTTCTTGCCAGCGTGAAAATTGCGGAGAAAATTGCCGATGGCGATATCAGTGTTGAACCGAAAATCGCCTCGAAAGATGATGCGCTGGGTAATTCACTGGTGAAAATGGTTACCGCTTTGAATAGCGTTGTCGCAGGGATTCAGCACGCTTCGGATCAGCTCGACAGCAGTTCTGGTCAGGTGAGTGATGCGAGTCAGGTGATCGCCGAGAGTGCCACTGAACAGGCGGCAACGATCGAAGAGATTTCTGCTTCGATGTTGGAAATTGGAAATAGTGCTTCGATTAACGCACAAAATGCGAAAGCAGTTCAAGAGAATGCTCTCAAAACTGAAGCAACGGCGAAAACCGGTGCCGCGGATATGGAAAATCTTCGCAAGACAATGGACGAAGTGCTTTCTTCTTCTAAACAGGTCGTTAAAATTATCAAGGTGATCGATGATATTGCATTCCAAACGAACCTTTTGGCACTCAATGCGGCGGTTGAAGCAGCTCGTGCCGGTGTTCACGGAAAAGGATTTGCCGTAGTTGCAGATGAAGTGAGAAGTCTTGCGGCGCGTTCAGCCAAAGCAGCTCAGGAGACCGCGGATCTGATCACCGCAAGCAACAGTGGAGCTCAGCGCGGCGCAGAAATGACCAATGTGACCGCTCAGGCGTTTACCCAGATTGTGGAACAGGTGGGCCAAGTGGGAAAATTGATCGCTCAAACTGCCGAAGGTGCTCGCGAACAGGAGTTGGCAGTTAAAGAGATAAATGCCGGACTTGAACAGCTCGGTGTTTCTATTCAGAATAACTCTGCAACTTCGGAACAAACAGCAGCGGCTTCGGAAGAGATGAGTGCTCAGGCGGTAGAGTTGAACAGTTTGATTCGGTTTTTCAAAGTGAAAGAGTCGAGAAAAGTTTCATTCATTTCCCGTGACCGTGAAAGCGCACCTTCGCAGAAATCGCAAATGATTCGCTTACCGGAACCATCTTCATACGATGATGATTCTCGGATTTTGAACTACGGCGATGGGCCGATCGAATACTGAATTTATTC
>DYSA01000485.1 GCA_020726425.1 Fibrobacter succinogenes
AGGAGCCGTATACGAGGTCCGTACGTACGGTTCTGTGAGAGGGATGAAGGGGAACCCCTTCACCCTACTCGATTTTTCCGATTACCCGATATCGTGAACAGTCTCCGATTGGTCACGTTCTCCCGTGAGTCTCCGGCTCATCATTTATAATCCGAGGCATGCAAAAATAAGCATTCCCGCCAAAGACAGGGCACGAGAATCACCAGCAGAGAGTGAGCCTCTTATTCTAACCCAAGATCAACCGGTTTTGCACTAATCTCCTCGCGGTGATTCTCCCCGTTTTTTCGGCGAATATATCGAAAGAAAAAGTTTGTACTACTCTTTTCTCGATTTTCCAAATCCAGTTTACGATACGCAGAATAGAGATCAGGATAGTTTACCAAGAGCTGTTCTAATTCTGTTAGTGTGAGAGGATGCTCCATTGCACCTTCGGTAATACACATAATCTCTTCGATAAAGAGTTCTTCTCTGTTTTTGAGATTGTACTTTTCCATAATTGACGCATATGTCATGACCCCTATCAGTCCAGAAGTTACGGCAACAGCACTATACTCCATTCTCTTTTTTGCTATAAGATCGTGGTTAATCATTGGAATTGAATACCAACACGATGAATCGAGCTCCTTCAGCGGAGTTACATATCCGCCAACTGTTCGATAGAGAACACCATCATTTTTCACCCCCCACCAATTACAATTAGCTAAAGGAACTGATTTACCGCTATTTGATTTCTGCATGATCTGGAAATACTGACCTTCATACATGTCTGATGCATACTCGGTTTTAAATCCTTTTTGAAGATCATCCCGTGAGAGTTCGCGGAGAAAAAGATCTCTCGGTGCCGATTGAAACTGATTTTGCTGAAATTCTGTTTCGGTTGGAATAATTTGAAATGTAGAAGCTGCTTTTTCTGCTACAGTTCGGGTAAATGGTTCAAGTTTTGTTTGCCCCATTTTATACGATTGACCATCATGAATAATCGTTTTCACCTGCGTCACAGGGTAAATGTGCAACATTTTATCCGTAGAAATTATGCGAGCACGATCCGAGTCACCAGCTAACAATTTTTCAAAGTTTTTTACCGTGCCCACGATTTTTACACCGGTTGAAAGATAGGTCGTATCGCTACTTGCAAAGAGCAGCGAACAAAGAATAAACAGCGATACAATGATCTGTTTCATCTATGCCCCCGCCGTTTCATCCAGAATCGCCACCACTCTCGCCGGTGCCGCCGAAGCTCCTCGAATCGGAAGCGGAAACACGCAGAGTTTGAATCCACTCACGGGAAGTTTGTCCAGATTCACCAACTGTTCCATGTGGAAATACTCAAGCTCCGCCCCGACGCGATGACCTTCCCAAAAAATCTTGTCCGAATCTTTTTGCTTTGCCAGATCAGCTTGATATTTCAGCGGAAGATCCCATCCCCACTGATCGATCCCCATCACCTTGATCCCCTGTTCGATAAGCCATCGAGTCGCTTCGCCACTGACGCCGGTTCCCTTGGATGGATACTCTTTGGTTCCCACAAATTGATCCCGCCCCGTGCGAATCAGAACGATCATTCCCTTTTTAAGCTCAACCCCCGTCGCCGCCACGGCACGAGTCATCTCCAAAAGTGTGATCGGATCATTCTCTTCTTTATAAGTGAAATCGAGAACCAATCCATCGCCATAACCCCACTCCAGTGGCATCTGGTCAATCGTTTTCGCCGGCTTGCCATCAATCGTGGGCGCGTAGTGATAAGGTGCATCAATATGAGTCGCCGCGTGGACGCCCATGTTTGTAATCAGATCATCGGCCCACCCAAAAAAAGTCGCTCCAAACAGCCGTTTCGGGAGGCCGACAAAAAAGCGGATCAGCGGGTGCGATTGAGCGTGGCTTTTGTGTTTGATTTTTATACGCATAAAGAATGGATCATGAGGATTGTCGAAAATCGGTTTGGTAAGATCAATAATGGTGGCCACGGAATACTCCTTCGCGGGAACAGATTATCTCTATCACAAGTGCGGAGTAAAATAGTTATGGTCGCTTTACGTCGGGTCAGAGTTTTTATGCTCTCTGTTGAATATCAATACCCTGCGGAAAAATACTCCACAGAGTACATCTTCATATTTGGATAGAGTTTCGCGATGGGCGTGACAGGGCCGGAACCGCTGTCACGAGAACGTTTGTCTTACATTTTCCGAAAGCGAACCGTTTGAATCTGAGCACCGTGAACCAGTTTCAGAAAGTAGACACCGCTGCTCAAGGTATGAGGAATCGCGATTGTGGTTCCCGATTTTGACACAGAACC
>DYSA01000486.1 GCA_020726425.1 Fibrobacter succinogenes
TACACGACAATCGCCGGTTTCACATCATGGCTCTTGTAGAACGAGTTTTTCGACCAGTTTTTTACACCAGTCCAGTAAGATTTGAAATTGGTAGTGTCGTCAATGTAGATATAGCGACGATCCAACGTGTACTGGTCACCCATGGCAATGGCATCGCGCATTGGGGTGTCCCACTCAACGCGATCGTTGTTTACCAAGCCCATTTGGAAGTCACCCCAGTTCGAAGGGGCTTTGGCTGTAAACGCAGACGCGGCAAGTAATCCAATGAGGATCACAACTCTCAACATATCGACTCCTTTGTTTTCTGCGGTTTTCCGCATACATTTATATGGAATGAAATTTACACAATACTCACAGGAAATGCGACACTTTTTGTTCTCGGATTTTTAGCGGAATCTGAACTGCAAGGTTTTTATCATGTTTTGTCTGTGATTATTATGTAGTTTATTTAAAATCCAGAACCACCGACCCAATCGGCAACTGAGGATATTTAATGCGTTATCTGTTTATAGTACTCTTTGTATTCGTGATTCAAGCAGGGGCGAATCAGTCCCCGCGATATCAAGCACTGGTAGATTCTACCATAGAAAAAAAACCGTTTTCGCAACTCATAACTACGCCAGTCCAAAAATTTCGTGAAAAAGGTGCGGCTATTAAACCAGCAGCGGCACCTCGGAAGAAAAAAGGTGTTTCCACTACCATTACGTATCCCCTAAAAACTGTTGATTCGAGCTTGATCGAGTTAGACAAACCGCTTCCGTGCCAAGTGCGAAACTCGGCGGGGATGGTGCTTCTTTACGATATTCCCGAAACGCCTATTGATTCGATCCGATTACACGAATTAACATTTGACTCTTCATCGCTGGTCGATTCATCCCAAATTCTCGATTCAATTGTTACCGATACTCTCGTCGCTGAGGTGAGTACCACTATCGAAGAGGGTGATGTTGTCGGCAATGCTTCGTGGTACGGCCCGGGGTTTCAAGGAAAAAAAACCTCCAGTGGCGAACGGTTTGATATGCATAAGATGACCGCTGCTCATCGAACGCTTCCTTTTGGAACAATCGTAGAAATCACCAATATCGCCACAGGAAGATCCATTCGCGTGAGAATTAATGATCGCGGGCCTCATCGCAAAGATCGCATGATCGACCTTTCGAAAAAGGCTGGTCAAAAAATTGGGGCCGTTGGTTCCGGAGTTGTAAAAGTGAAAATGAGGGTTATACAATGATTAGAATGCTGCCATTTCAATCCTATCTGCCCACGGCAAAGGGATTGTTCAACAATATGCTCAAGCGGGAGTCTGTGTACCCGTTTTACGCATCGCTTAAGGTGACTCCGCGCTGCCATTTTGGGTGTCCATTTTGCAATATGCACACTCATGAACAGGTTGATCTTCCGACGGATAAGATGATTAAAATCCTCGACAATCTTTCGCGGTCGCCCATTCTCATGACCAGTTTCGAAGGCGGCGAACCACTTTTGCGCGACGATATTGGCGAACTGATCGATCACGCGGCTAAGTGTGATTTCTATCTTATGTTTACCTCTTCGGCACGGAATATTCTCGAATATCCCATGGAAAAGTACGCTGAAAAAATTGATTTCCTTCAGATCTCCATAGATGAAGGACATGCGAATCTCGAAATGCTCAATCTTCTTCCCGAACTGGTAAAGCTTCCTACTGACGTGTCGATTCAGACTGTGGTGACTCGCGATACGCTGGATGCGCTGGAAGAGAAAGTCGCAAAGATTCACTCTCACGGAGCGAATATGGTGATCATTCCTGCCACCGAAATGGAAGGGGCAAAAAAGAAAGCGTTTCCGGATATCGATCGGTTTGAAAGCGAACTTCGCCGCTTAAAAAAGAAATATCCCGCCACGATTCACACGCCTCTTGGCTACTTCGATGCGTATCGCAAAGCTCAGTGTTCGTCGGCTACGATCATTATTTCTCCCGATGGAAAACTGTTCTATCCTTGTAATATTCGCAATACCAAGCGGATCGATCTGGCGGAAACAGATCTCACGGAATGGCTTGTATCGCAGGAAGCACACAAAGATCGAGCGGCCATGAAAGCCTGTGATATCAACTGTGGATGGTATCAGTACTACTCAATCGATGCCTATCTCAAGCCATCCAGTATTGGCGAAGCACTTCGTCCTGCGCTGAGAAGACAGAAATAGGAATTAGTAACAGGTCCAGATAATTGGCGAATCTCCCCAGTTCGCCATTTTTCGTTTAATCGTTTTGTCAAATCACTGCCCTGTCGTATTTTC
>DYSA01000487.1 GCA_020726425.1 Fibrobacter succinogenes
TTAGATGAATACCTCACGTTTGAATCTCCAGAACCCTGTTTGCTTTCCATTAAAACTCGGTCTAACATTCTTCGCAGGGATGAAATTCTTATTCACCAATGAGCTTCTAACGGCTTTCTCTGTGATGCTAATAGCATTGTCAGCCTGAATTTTAGCAACGGCTTTCACGGAAACCTGTGGAAGAATGTAGCAAAAATCAGCGTCGTGATAGCCCAGAATCTCGACATAGCTCTTATCAGAAGAGTCCACCGGTTTAGCCGGCATAAGGCGATATTTCCCAGATTCCAGAAGTTCGTTCACAGAATCGATGTAGATCGCTGCAAGTGACACTGATTCAACACTCTCAATATGAGCTTCAGCGATCTCCATAAGAAACTCTGTGATTTTGTGAGAGTGTTCCGCATACTTGTCACCGGAAAGAACACCATTGTGTACACCGAATTCAAGAAACTGACGGCTGAAGACATGAAGGAGCGATATTCCGTAGATAATGCGGTCGGAATTACTCCCCTTCGGGAGTTGATCCCGAAGAGATGCCGAAACGACCTTGATTTCTTCCACGATGCCGGCAAAGCGGTTGAAACAATAAGAAAGAAGTTCCGGCTTCACAGATGAAAGTTTTTGCCGAAGCTCCAACACGATATTATAGCTTTCCGGATCAGCACCTGATTCGAGATACGAAGTAGTCGGAATCTCAATGACTCGACCAGCAATCGATTCAAGTCCTCTGATACTGTTTTCTGCAGTAAAGATGAGATAACCTTTCGCGTCAAGCGGTTCAACATCGGTCATACGCCCACGAAACTGGCTGTCGAAAAGACTCTGAATGAGGGTCAGCAATGCTTTCAAGCCGTCCCCAATAAGTTCCCCCTTATAATCATCCACCAGAAGAGTATGGTCACAGAACAGGTTGAGTTCGCGTTGAATAAAGTTAATCGTGGACGCAAAAGAAGTATGGGCATTAAAAGCACCATCAAGGCTGTTACCAAGAAGGAGACATTGAGTTTTTCCGTCTGAAGAGTTGCCTACATATCCATACACGGGACGCATATTGAAATGTTCCACAAGCTGATTGCTGAACCACCCGATTATGAACTGGCTGATTGCAAGAGTCACGAGTTCAGGGCGATGCATATAGATCGCTTTCTGGAAAAGTGTTTTTTTCACCTGCTGAAGCTCTTCCACTCCAAGTACACGGATAACTTTTTTCTCGAAGTTCATTTCTCCCGGAGCGAATGCTTTGTTTTCGACGAAGATTCCAGTTTTGGGATTGATATAGCCGTTACTTGTGTAATAACGGCTGTAATCCTCGTTCCAGCCAAGACGGCTTACCGTATCGACAACTTTCAATGCGGGGTTTGAGAGTGCCATCTGACGCATCGATGAAAGATCACCTTCACTGAAAAGGATGCCCGGAAACTTGTACAGAGCCTTTTTCAATTTTGCATCGCTTGCAAACTCGTCCGCGGGCAACTCGAAAGTAAAGGATTTCACAAGCGAGAAATGCAAGGTGACAGTATATGTCGTGATCTCTTCCATCAAGTGACTTGTCCATTTACGCTTGTGCTCAATCTTGTACACAGTAAGAAATGAATTGGCGAGCATCATGTTAATGGCATAATCCTCGCCACGTTTCTGACGCTTTATGCCACGCATGAGTGTCCGATACTCACCACTTCCAACTTCAACAGCACTTGAATACTTCAACTCACTAAAAGAGTTGTTACGGCTGTCCGGAATGTGAACGGACTCAAGAATCACGTACACCTCCTTGAAGTTGTTCTCGTCGCCTTCACAATCGCTGTTGTCAAGATCTTTCACGGATACGACTTCTTTGAACGATATTTCCGTGAAGTTTTCAAGAAAAGCTTCAAGTGTAGGTTCATCATTTTTAAGCCAGTCATCGACATCCTTGTGATCGTGGTAATCCATCATAACACTGATAATGCCACCGAATGGCATTTCCGCAACGCACTTGCGTTTATACTGGTGACCTGCTCTGTCATTATCAAAGGCATATGCAATTTTCATTTTCTGCTCCAATCGGCGATCATCGATGCCTGTTCGTTTGAGACGCTTCCAAGGGTCGCGATTGCTTCGAGCCCGTAGCGTTCGGTAATACTGATTGCGTCGTGCTGTCCCTCCACGATAATCACTGAATCCGTCTTGGGTGGATTAGGGTACGCCTGAACCTTCATCTTCCATGTTGATTTCGGAGTAGAAAAAGGGGGTCTTCTCCTGAATTCGTGGGTAGAACTTCTATAAATCACCGAGAAA
>DYSA01000488.1 GCA_020726425.1 Fibrobacter succinogenes
GTTACTTATCAACTTTCCACCACGGCACAATGACACCCATTTTTGTATCGACCCATCCGGTGTATCCATACCGATTTGGCGCAAAGCTCATTTCGGAATAGAGAGATGGAGCAAAAGGCGTTTTTTTCAATGAAATAACAACGCGAGCCGTGGTGCTCATAAAGTCATTCGTATATTTCTCAGAAATCAACGTTGTTGTTTTCGTCATCTCATCTTTTTGAGTAATCCCATCGAAAGTTATGGTTTCGTGGTAGTATCCGGTCATAAGAGAAAACGTAAATGGTTCACCACGCAGCTGAATCCCCACCTGAGCCCCCGCCGTGAAAAGTGCCAGCGATGGATTTTGCAACTCATACTGGCTATAGTGAAGGATCTCCAATGAATCCTGATCCAACGGAATATCCCACGGTTTTTCATAGCGAAGTCCACCCATCGAATAGCCGACATCTGCAGACCCGATAAAAAATCCTCGTGAAACCCACAACTTATTAAACAGTTGCACACCGCGATAGTTGTTTAACAGTCCCGGCCCATCGTTAAACAGAGAAATAATCTCCCGAAACTCTTTGTCCGTCGCCGTTCGCATTTGGAAAGAGAGCGGAGCGAGTTCGATGGTAAATGGAGCATTTCTGAATGTTTTCCAAAAATGTGAACCGATCCGTTTCAGCTCTTCACGTTTTTGAACCGTCACACACCCTTCGTAAATACCTCTCTCGTCGGGGCAAAGATCCACAGTATCGTTGAATCCATCGTTGTCCCGATCCGGTGAAATCACAAGGGTTACCGAATCGCGAAAATTTTGATTCGGGAAAAGCAATAGTTCCCGCTTTAGGGGAATAAACCCGTCAGCACTTACTTTCAACTGATGGGAACCCGCCGTCAATGGCTTGCGAATCGAACCAAATCCCCACAAAGTCGAATCGATATAGATCGCCGCATTCGAAGGATATACAGACAGATTCACTCGCCCATACCGACGATGAAAATTAATCTCCGGAGCGATAATCGCCCCCTGAGGAACTTCAATCATCGTATCAATCGGTTCGAAAGAGATTCCCCCGTCCCATTCAATATGGTGAAGTCCCACATTCAAGACAACACTATTTCTCTCTTCAATAAGTTGATTGAGCAACCACGGCGTTTCCGAAGGGGGAATGGGCAACTGAAGCACTCCAAATCCTCTGCTTCCCTTGATCGTCAAAGGTTCAAACTCTTTTTGACGAGTAAAGGAGAGCGAAAGGAGAGAATCTTCACGAGGAGTGATACTCCGTTCTTCAAACTGGTACTCATTGTGAAGGAGTGATACGGAGATCTTGCTATCGGGAAGATTATTCACCGTGTCTGGGGTAAATCTCCCCGTCCGGATACGATTAAGTATTATTTCCGCACCAGAAGGCTCTGAAAACACGGCAAGTTTTCCCGCAGAAACAACTGCAGGAAATGCAAGCGTCATCACAAGAATCACTGCATACTTTTTTTGCAATCTTTCCTCGCCGATTCACAATGTTCAATATAAGAATTCAATACAGGAATCAAATCTTTCTGTTTTTCTTCGTCAGAAGCATCAAACTCAACCTGAACAGATTCCGCTTCACGACACACTTCATCGGCATATTCGCAATAATCAGTTTTCACCGAAGGATCTGTAGGAACAGTGGATCCGGTATTCACACCGCCACAACCAACAAAGAAAAGAGATATGAAGAAAATAAAGCGTTTCACTTTACGTACTCCAGTTCAGAAAAGAAAATCGCCATTTCGATTTTCGCGTTTTCAACAGAATCAGAACCGTGAACAACATTGCGATTTATCGCTTTGCCAAACCGTTTGCGAATAGTCCCTTCGGCAGCTTCAGCAGGATTTGTTGCTCCCATGAGCGTTCTCCAACTAACTACGCCATTTTCTCCTTCAAGAGCAACTGCGTAGAGCGGTCCCGAAGAAATAAACGAAGTGAGGTCTGCAAAAAATGGTTTTCCATCGTGAACTGCATAAAACAGTGCAGCTTCAGAAGCAGAAAGTTTGACTTTTTTGATTGCAAGAATATTCAAACCGGACTGACAAATCATTGCCAATACATCTCCTTCGATCTTCGATTCAACGGCATCAGGTTTGATAAGTGCAAGTGTTCTTTCAGTAGCCATGATAGTTCTCCTTATAAAAAATGTTATTGAAAATATAGTATCTCCTGTTTCATGGCACGTAAATCCATCAATTATTTTGTTTTGAACGAATCAAATCGTTTTAGAAATCACAATTTTACTTCGGCGGCTAGT
>DYSA01000489.1 GCA_020726425.1 Fibrobacter succinogenes
CTCCACTATAGTTACAGTATTTGTTTTAGCTTCTACCTCGAATTCATCGAGTTTTCTTTTCAGTTCTTCATTATCTCTCCTAAATTGTTCGGCAACTTCGCGCCAGACTTGTGCAATGGCGAGATGTTTTTCAGCTTCGTGTAAATCTGACGATTCAGTTGCTTGTTGCTCTGCTTCTTGAGCTTTGTGTGAAGCTTCTTGTTGTCTCGATTCGGATTTTTTTTGGAACCATTGCTTAACCATGTCTTTCATCCTTTCAATAACAAAGAAAATCAACTCCATAATATGCTCTTTAACATAAGGCCAAACAAACTCGTTAAACCAAGGCCAAAACTTTTTTACTATAAATTTGATCACGGTATCAATGAATCGCATATATCCTCCTTTATTTTTTTCTATTTTGGATCGCTAACGCAAAAATCACCAGCTCGTCTGGTGCATTTTATTTTTGGGAATGCGTAATGCATGGTATCCCCGATTAGGCGGACGACTATAGTAAGTTGCGTATTCGATTGAATTCTTCACAGGCCGCGAACAGAGAATCTGGCGGCGTTTCGAGCTGTATATTTTGTCTGCAGTGATCTGCAAGTTTGTCGATAAATTGATGTGCATCCTTGCTTTCAGAGAGTTTGCCATACATGTTTTTGTAGATGTTCTTGTCCTCCTCATTGACATTCTTTCCATCCAGGTAGGCTATCCAGGTTTGGATATGCCACTTGGGGATGATGTAGGCTATTGGCTCATGATCATCTCTGGGAGACAAGAGTTTCGCGTTTAAATTGGCTTTGATCTGGTCAACGGAAAGTTGATCCGCATCTTGAATCACAAGTAAAATCGTCGAGGCGTGCCGACTGCGCAGCGCCTCAGCTTCAGTGGAAATGTTGTCTTCCACATGCTTTTTGCCTGATCCTTTTCCATTGGGATACGTCGGCACTCTGATTGCTCGGGGTTTTACACCCCATTTTTTCAGGAAATGTTTTACGAATACCTCATGGGCCTTGTCTTCACACAGAATGATAATTTGCGATGCTTTACTCATTTTCCCAGCCTCGCGCCATAACTTCTGCCGGAAATAACCCATCTATTGGGGGAAGTGGCTGTACGACAACATGCGTTCCTGCCTTCCGGAAAAACCACAGCTCCGTGCCTCTGGCCATCTTGTTCACAATTTCAGGATGATGGGATATGATCAATGCCTGTTTGTCTTGCGCCTCGCAGATATCATTAAGGTTTTCAAGCCAGGGTTGAATTTCGCGCATTGAAACGAAGTTGTCTGGCTCGTCAATCAGCACGGTCGAAAAAGTTCCAGCGCGCAACGCTTCTAAAACCGTATAGAGAATGATTAATTGACGTTGACCACTGGAAATATTCATAAAATCGAAGTCTTGATCTTTGCCTTCGATGCGGAACGTCGTCATCAATTTTCGAAATTCGCCTATTTCTTTGAGACTCAACTGTTCGAATCCTGGGAGAACGTCCTCCAGGAGCTGTTTTGCCCTATAACCAATAGATGGTTGTTCCTGTAGGAGATGGCGGTACCACTGTGCAAAATTTTCAGCATGTTCCGATAGATTGCGCGACTCGGATGCAGCGGCATCTTTTACAACCAATGGAACCGGGTTAATCAGCAGGATCTTTTCAAATTCTTCCCTGAACCGAATTAAAGGCTTGTTATCTTCACGTTTTGCAATTGTCGGTATCACAGAACGACTCCAATCAGCAGGAAAAGCTGCGCCTTCTTCTGTTTTCATCGTAGTTCTATTGATACGGTAGAGATGCGCCTCCTGCCCATCGAACAAGAAGAAGGCCGAACCTTGCCATAGTAATTCTTCCCGTTTAATGCGTTGTTTATCATCCTGATTTGCATATTCAATCGTCAATTCGTATTTGTACTCCTCTTCATCGATTATCAGGGAGAACCCTATCGTCTGACTTAGTCTGTTATCCCAGATTGTCAGGCTGTTTCTATTGAAAATATTATCCACATGTTCGCCGCGCATTAGCCGTTGAACATAACGCAACGCATCCAGCACGGAAGTTTTTCCTGAACCATTGTCCCCGAGCCAAAGTTGAAAGCCCCCAGGCTGGATTCGAAAATTTGTTAAACATCGAAAATTGTCGATATATATCTCGGTTATCATAGGTCGATTTCCTCTTCTATCGGTTTATGGTTGTTCGATTCGAACATATCACAATTCCAGTCTTTTTTCCTGTGCCAACACGCCATCAACTCCGCGCTTTTCGTCGGGTTGGGATGGGGTGGCGC
>DYSA01000490.1 GCA_020726425.1 Fibrobacter succinogenes
CAAAAAGGGGAACCCAAATGGATTCCCCTCAACTCTGAAACAGTCAGAAACCGATTACTTGCGAGATTCCGCGAGTTCGATCTGATAGTTTTTCTGAAGTTCTTCGCCGATAGAGTTTGGTACTGGACCATATTTGCAGAATTCCATAGAGAATTCAGCTTTACCCTGAGTCTGTGAACGAAGGTCAGTTGAGTAACCGAACATTTCTGAAAGTGGAACTTCAGCATCGATACAACAGTATTTGTCCTGTTCAGTAGTACCTGTAATGATACCACGACGCTGGTTGATTGTTCCAATGATTGATCCCTGGAATTCAGTAGGACCTTCAACAGAAACTTTCATGATTGGTTCAAGGATCTGCTTTTTGATTTTCGCATAAGCCTGACGGAATGCACCAATCGCAGCAATTTTAAACGCCATATCAGATGAGTCAACCTGGTGGAATGCACCGTCGTTGATCATCATTTTAACGCCTACAATTGGAGCACCAATCATAGTACCCTTAATCATTGCTTCTTTGAAACCTTTGTCGATCGCACCGATATATTCAGTAGGAATTGTTCCACCTTTAATCTGGTTGTCAAATTCGTAGGTCACTTCGCCTTCAGCGTCCATCGAAGACATTGTTCCAGCAACACGTCCGTACTGTCCGCTACCACCAGTCTGTTTCTTGTGAGAATAATCGAAATCACAAGTTCCATTGATTGCTTCACGGTACGCAACACGTGGAGCACCAACTTCAAGCTGAACACCATATTCACGGCTCATACGTTCAACGTATACTTCAAGGTGAAGTTCACCCATACCCTGAATAATCGTTTCGTTTGATTCGTCATCAACGTAGGTTTTGAACGTCGGGTCTTCACGGGTAAAGCGGTTGAGAGCTTTAGACATGTTGTCCTGAGATTTAGAATCTTTTGGTGAAATCGCAAGCGAGATTACCGGATTCGCAATGTGCATTGAAGCAACAGAGATTCCTACGCCAGGAGCACAGAATGTGTCACCAGAAGCACAGTCAACACCAAAGAGAGCTACGATGTCTCCACAAGTTGCCGCTTCGATTGGTTCCATATCATCAGAGTGCATACGTACAAGACGACCGATTTTGAGTTTTTTGCCGGTACGCATGTTTTCAACTTCGTCACCTTTTTTCAGTTCGCCCTGATAGATACGAACGTAGGTAAGCTGACCATACTTGTCTTCAGTAAGTTTGAACGCATACATAATAACAGGTTTAGTCTCATCCGAAGGAATGATAACTTCTTCACCAGTTCTTACGTTATGGCCAGTGTTTTCCAAGTCTGTTGGACAGGGAAGGTATTTTTCAACAGCATTGAGGAGAAGTTGAACACCTTTGTTTTTGTAAGCAGAACCCATGAACACAGGAACGAGTTCAAGAGCGATAACTCCTTTGCGGATTGCCGCGTGGAGTTTGTCCATTGGAAGTTCTGCACCTTCAAGGTGAAGTTCCATAAGATCGTCGTCGAACATACAGATCTCTTCAAGCATGATTTCACGTTTTTCTTCAGCCATAGCGAGAAGTTCCGCAGGGATCTCTTCTTCACGGATAGTTTCACCGTTGTCGCCATCGAAGTAATACGCTTTCATAGTGAGAAGGTCAACAGAACCCTGGTGCTGATCTTCGAGACCAATAGGAATCTGCATCATTACAGCATTGAGGCCGAGTTTTTCTTTGAGCTGTTCAGTTACGCGGAATGGTGAAGCACCAGCACGGTCACACTTGTTAACGAATGCAAGACGTGGTACGCCATAACGTTTCATCTGACGGTCAACAGTAATAGACTGTGACTGAACTCCAGCAGTAGCACAAAGCACAAGGATCGCACCATCGAGTACGCGAAGTGAACGTTCTACTTCAACGGTGAAGTCAACGTGTCCCGGGGTATCGATAATGTTGATCGGTGTACCTTTCCAGTTCACGTGAGTTGCTGCAGACTGGATCGTGATACCACGTTCTCTTTCGAGCTCCATTGAGTCCATTTTTGCACCAACACCGTCTTTACCTTTTACGTCGTGAATCGCATGTACGCGTCCGGTGTAAAAAAGAATACGTTCGGTAAGAGTTGTCTTACCTGAGTCAATGTGCGCAGAAATACCGATGTTACGCAATTTGGTAATGTCGAAAGCAGCCATTAGCCATCCCTCTTGGTTATTGAAATAAGTATTCAATTGTTTATAAAATTACGCGTGAAATATAGTATATGAGTTTTTCTTATTGCTGATTTTTTCACATCATGATA
>DYSA01000491.1 GCA_020726425.1 Fibrobacter succinogenes
GTAGCCGCGCAATTCGTATTTCGGGTTGAGATTCAATTTCACAGAATCGGGGATTTCTTTTCGCAATCCGCCGAACTGTGAAAAGGCGTCCAATGACTGGTAAAGGAATGACTCGGACATATTCTTCACGCCATCTCGTGGACAGGCTCGTCTTTTTGGTAGAACGTGACGCCCACGCGCCGAATGTGGTCAATGAAATCGGGATCGTTCAAGGCGCGGTAGATGGACAGGTCAACGGTGTAGGGCAGGAGCAAATCGTCTATGTCGTCGAGAATTTTGTAAAGGACGTTCCGGGTCAGGTCGGCGCCGCCGCGCAGGGTCAGGTCAATATCGGAGCCGTTCTTGTAGTTGCCCTTGGCGCGTGAACCGTAGAGGACGGCTTTGCTCACTTGCGGATACCGCGCAAAGACGCCGCACAGTTTTTCGATGACGGTTTCTTTCAAACCGAAACGCAAGGCGCTCATGGCTGTTCCTTTTTGATGACTTTCAGTTTTTCGCACAGTTTTACGAATTCGCCATAATACAAATTCTCAGTATCTTTGGCAATTTCCTCGGCGACATTTTCATTGTATGTATGACTGGTCGCAATACGGCTGGCGATCATTTTCATCCAGGTTTCGCCGTTCTCGATCAACCCGCGTTTGAAGGCCAGGCGGAAGGCGTCGCGGCTTCCGAGAATATTCACCTCGCCCTGTCCTTCGAAATAATCCTTGAGCGTATTCCAGGCGAGTTCGTAGGTGTATTCAAAGGCCTGGATCAAACCCTGCTTTTCGAACTCATTCAAATTCCCTTTTTCGATGAATTTAGTGAGTTGGCTGAGGGCTTTTTCAAAATTGTTGAAGCGTTGAATCCAGCGGATGTCTTGCGCGGTCATAATTCGCCTCCGTAAAACTTCCCGTTCAATACCTTATCTTCCTTGCTGACCTTGAACATGGCGTCGTCAATCTCGGAAAGATTAACGTATAACTGGTTTTTATCGAGCAGTTCTGCCAGCAGGTGTTTTTGTTTTTCAAGGTCGCCAATCGCTTCAAAGTCTTTGATGGCTTCCTCTGGAACTTCGGGATTGACGTACCAGTTCAAGAACGAGCCTTCCGCCATTTCCCGCCAGATTTTCAACAATTCCTTGCTGTTCTTTGCGGCTTGAATGCGCTCCATGAAGGCTTCGTTGTATTTCATCAGTTCGCAGTAGATAAAATCATTATCTTTTTCCAATGCTTTCCTTGCTCTCTCAACCGTGACTTTTTCTACATAATCGAGTTGCTCGACAAGAATAAAATTCCGCTTTCCAGTATCCTGCTGATTTAATTCGAGGACAGCCTGTGCGGTTGTTCCACTTCCCGCACAAAAATCTAAAATAATGGAATCTTCGTTAGAGCCAATTTGCAAAATCTTTTCTATTAAGTAAGAGGGTTTGGGAAAGTTAAATTCATCCGACAGACCTAATTGTCGTAATTCCATGGTGCCTTGTTCGCTTATTACTTCACTCTCTAACCAAATGGATTTTGCTTTGTAGGTTACTTTTCGGTACTTCTCGTAAATGCCGAATTCCGACGTTGTCTTCATTTTTGCTACCACATCACAAGTTTCAATATTTTCGCCGCTATTTGCGCGCACTTTGTCTTTGCCCCATCGCCAGCAACTTTCTTCGCCCGCGCTGTTCAATGGCAAAACACGGACATTGTATGCGGACGATTTTTCGAGAGATACTGGGAATAGCCCGTTTTTGTCGGTTTTTGTTGGGTCAACATAAATCGGATAGAAAAGGTTAGGGCGGTTAAATCTACCGAATTTAGGATTACGGTTTCTTAACTCTCGTAATTCATATCCGCCTTTATCGTCCGCTATTGAAAAACCGTTCGTTTTTTCCAGTTCCTTGATTTCGCTCAATTCACTCTTGGCATATACTAACAAGTATTCATGGGTCTTGGCAATTTCCTGATAGGTCTGCCCGCGCTTGTTTGATTGAACGATAATTTGCGAAATAAAATTGTCGCTTTGGAATATTTCGTCGCATAAAATTTTCAGATACGCTTGTTCGTTATCATCGCAGGAAATAAAGATAAACCCATCATCGCTCAACAACTGACGCGCGATTTCCAGCCTGTTCTTCATAAAAGTTAACCATGTTGAATGATTGAAATGATCGTTGTATCCAAAACTGTCGTTCCCTGTGTTATATGGCGGGTCAATGTAAATCAACTTCACCTGTCCGCGAAATTGATTTTTGAGCGTGTGCAAAGCCAGCAGGTTATTGC
>DYSA01000492.1 GCA_020726425.1 Fibrobacter succinogenes
TACCCCATCTCGAACAAGATTCCCGGTGGACTAACTCGCGAAGAAACGCCTATGTTTGTCTGTTTCGGATGGGATGACAACGGCTATACCGATGGCGTAGTATGGTCTGACACTTTGTTCAAAAATAAGGTGAACAAAGATGGTTCACCAGCTCGTTCTACGTATTTTATTACGGCGGGGTTTGTCTCCGATCATTTCCGTGAAGTAGGTGATCAGACTCCCGAAAGTTTGAAAAATTCATGGAAAAGTCTCTATAAGAATGGACATGAAATTGCAAACCACACTTTTTCACATCCAAATGGGGGCACAAAACAGGCAGGTGATGGAAGTGCAGGTAAAAATTTCTCGAAAGAGCAATGGTTGACTGAAATGAAGCAGTGTAATGATTCTTTGAGTGCACTTTTGGGAATAAAACAATCTGAAATCAAAGGCTTTCGAACACCATATCTTGGTGTGAATCAAGGCGACTTTGATGCACAAAAAGAGATGGGTATTAACTACGATTGTAGTATTGAATACGGATATGGCCAAGGGTGGGATGATCATACTGAACCGGGCGGAAGTTACTGGAACTCGACTGCAGATGCAAAAACACGCGCCAAACTCTATTGGCCATTTACCCTTGAAAATGGTCATATTCCCGGAAATCAATACGCTCCTTCTTTTTTAGCACCTGGCCAGTGGATATTTACTGTTTATACCTATTTGAAACCATCTGGTGGAGAAGTTACAGGATTTGACGGGAATATGTGGACATCAGGGTTTGACAAAGCAACGTTTGTGAATACTCTTCTGTACAATTTCAAGTTGCAGCGCGAAGGAAATAAGTGTCCAATTACCATTAATACTCATACCGATAACTATTCAGCAGACAATGCTGATGCAAATAGCGGTCAGTACGCCTATAAAGAAAACTGGAAACTTCGCCGTGAAGCGATCGAAGAGTTCCTCGATTCAATCCTTCAATACCCTGATGTTCGAGTTGTTCCGTATGTGAATGTGATAGATTGGATCAAAAATCCGGTGAAATCGTCTGAGTATGTTGCTCCAACGAAATCGGATGGCACGGTTGGTATTAGTGATCAAATTCGAACCAAGCCACTGGCCCCGATGACTGCTCGATTGACATCCACAGAACTTGTTCTGAAAATGCCAATTTCGGGGAATGCTTCGGTTCGTTTGATAAACGCTTCGGGTAAAATTCTGAGTGAACTCTATACGGGAATGATCCCTGCCGGTGAAAAGAACATTTCACTTGAAGGAAAAGCATTGAGTTCAGGCGTTTACTTTGTACAGGTGAATGGCGCCTTTTCTGGAATCTCAAAAGTCGTTCTCAAGTAATATTGAACTACTCTTTCAAAAATAAAAAGCCCGATGGATTTTCCACCGGGCTTTTTTTGTCGTATCTGTTTCTAAAATCATGGTCTCCTTGTCCGTTTATTCACATCCTAATGGTATATTTTGAACCGAAATGGTAATTCAAGTATCAGGGATATCACTGGTTTGATTCACTACTGCAACGAACATATTCATGCGAGGAGTATTCATGGCAACTCAATACGTTTGGACAAAATGCACGGATAAACAGCACAAGATCGTTCTGAAATCTGAATTTATCTATGCCATGTGGCACTGGGGAAGAGCTCGCGGGGGATCGCAGATCGCTATCGAAGTGCGCACCTCATTCGTAGGCGATGGAGCCAATATGGAGCTGATATTCAAAGGTGAAAAGTCGAAGAAATTCGGTTCACTGAAAGAAAAAGTATTCGCCAATCGGTATCGGGGAATCGTAGAACTGCCGGATAACTTTGAAATCGGCGAAGATATCTGGTTTGAAGTAAAATTCCCGAAACAGGGTATTAAAGGCGAATCAAACCGCATTCCCGCCTATCCAAAACCAATTATGAACTCATTGAGCTGGAATCAGGAGATCGCTCACCGCGGCGATGTGCTCAAACTGACCGGCGAGTTTTCCAAGATCGAACCCCATGCCGATTGTACTGTGACAATCTACGAATACGACCGCGATGGTTCTCACGACAAGATCATCGATATCCCCACCTCTCTGAAAGGGACTTCGCTGGAGCTGCTCTGGGAGTTTGAATATCACGAAGACACGGATGAAATCCCGACTCAGGAAGAGATGGAACGGGTCGGTGGTGCATATAATCCACCGGAATATTTTTTCGTCGTGGATTTCGATGGATGTAAGTTTGGAACCGAGCAGGAGAGCGGGATTTTGGGGTTT
>DYSA01000493.1 GCA_020726425.1 Fibrobacter succinogenes
GCATATTTAACCGCAATTGAGATCATTTTTCTCCCATAAGCACTTTTTTTGGGGGGTGTACGGCTTGCCATTCATAAAGATACACAATCTATCCACGGGGGTGGTACTTTTGATGATGTCTCTTTACTTCATCGGGATGCAGACGGGTGTAGATAACAGTTGTCACAAGATGTTCATGGCCGAGCATTTGCGATATGTCTTCAAGGGGAGCTCCTGCACGGAGTAAATCTGTGGCAAATGCATGGCGAAGGGCATGAGGTGTTACAGATTCAGTAAATCCGTACTTCTTTCTAAACACTGACACCGCGTAGTTTATTGCTTGCTTGTTGACACGAGTCGCTATTCCGGCTCGATGGCATGAGATGAACAGGGCATTTGTTCGACACTCTGTCACGTGGGCAGTTCGATTCTCATAAAGATAGTGCCACAGCCGTTTTATCGTTTGTATTCCCACCGGAACTTTCCGGTGTTTATCTCCTTTGCCCAAGACGTGAATCATTCCGTTCTGAAAATCGATGTCCACAATGTTCAACCGCTGAAGCTCTTCGCGGCGGATTCCGCATGAGTAGATCAGATCGATCATCATGATTGTTCGTTGCTCGTAAGGATTTTGTAGGAGGTAATACATCTTGACGATCTTCTGAATATCCGAAGTCACCGGCACATTTCGCGGAAGTGCACCTCCTTTGTACGGAATTCCTTTTGGTGCTGGGCTGACCAGTATACACCCTTCTGCGACTAACCACTGATAAAAGGCAAACACCGTTTGGGTCTTGTGATGGATTGTAGATGGTGCGTGAGATTCTTGAGCAACTGTGGTGTAATATCCGGTGATGTCGTCTTGATCGGCGGTGAAAAGAGAAAGATTCTGTGTGCTCAACCACTGCTCGAACTGCTTCATATTGCGAACATACTGTTCGATAGTTGCCGGCCTGAGTCCACGTGCTTTCACTGAATCGATAAATCTATCAATCATCAGTCCATCGTTCACGAGGATGGTGATTCGTATGGCTCTGTTTAAGGCGGTTGATCGAAATGTGAGTGTATACCTGTGTTGAACTCAACGATTTGTGTCCAAGATGTTCCTGGACAAATCGGATATCAGCGCCGCTGTTAAGCATATGAGTTGCACAGGTATGACGAAGGTCATGCACTCTGATTTTCTTGGAAATATCCGCCGATGCAAGCGTTCTGTTTACGGCACGACGCAGAGCATCAGCACCAATTTTATCTCCACGCCGTGAAAGCAAAAGGTAGTATGAACTATGACTCTGTGCCAGCAATGGACGGGCATTTTGTATGTATCTCAGAGCCATATCAAGAGCATGGCTTCCAATGGGAATAATGCGGTCATGGCCACCTTTACCATTGCGAACGGTCACTAATCCTTCGCGATAATTGATAGAATCCATTGTGAGACTGCACAGTTCACTGTTGCGCAGTCCACACGAGTACAACAGTTCCCAAATCAGGTGGTCACGGATCGCCACGGCATCGCTAAAACTCGGTACGCGATCAAATGAGGTATTCTTTTCAAGCCACTGAAAAGCGATTTCGGTTTCATCTTCGGTAAGAACCCCACGGGGAAGAGATCGACCAATGCGGGGTGATACGACCGATGATGATGGGTTTTTGTACAACTTATTCTTTTCATAACAGGCTGTAAAAAAGCATTTAAGAATTGCAATTTTGGTATGAATCGTTGTAGGCGAGAGGGATCTTTCGTATAGTCCAAGAATGTACGTGTTCAAATGCTGCGGTGTAAGATCATCGCAATCAGCAAGAGTAGTATCTTCGTCTACCCAGCGGCGAAATAGAGAGATACCATGCACATAGCTCTTAATGGTTTGCGGTCGATACCCTGAAATTGTCAGGTGTTCTCGAAACCAAAGTATCAAGAGATCAAATTTGTGCAGTTTCATTTTTTATCCCCCTCCCTCTTTTCCTGAAATTCACCACCAAGTACACAACCTACATAGAATAAGGGGATTAGGTTGTTTGGCGTGGTCTCCAACCACTCTCCAAGTTGCCTAAATCCCCTCCAAGTCCTCCAAGTTGAGCCTAAAACTCTCCAAGTTCGATCAAATCCGTTCGATTTTCGGAAGTTCAGGAATCGAATCGACGATGATCGAATAGCTGTAAAGCTGACCTTTTTTCCCGTTTCGCGGCGTGATAAATCCCGACTCGACCAGCTCCGCGCAGTGCTGGCGAAGATGCCACACGCTCCAGCCGTTTTTATCCTGAAGTT
>DYSA01000494.1 GCA_020726425.1 Fibrobacter succinogenes
AACACCCTGATAAATCGCCAATCCTCCGTAGATTTTTTCGCCGGCAAAGTCGGCCTGGAGTGCGGCTCGTTTTGTCTCTGCAAACTCTTTGATCAGCGGATCGGTGAGAGCTTCGGACTCGAAACTTCCGAAATTGGTCACCATTTTTCCTGCGGAGAGAGAAAAAATATCCGTAAATCCGTAGGTGAGTTTTCCTTCGTTCAGTTCGATTCCTTCATCTTCGGAATTGTATTCCACATTGGACATGGCAGTCAGTTTTTCGCCGATTCCCAGTTCAAATCCCGCTTCCATTTTTTCCACAAAGATCAATCCAACAACGGATGTATCAATTCGCTGATTCACTCCTGCTTCTATTAAAAGCTGAGGGTTAAATTCGTACTCTTTTTCATCAGCCATTACCGCTATAGCAGTGAGAGCCAGTACCATTGTTGTTGCTTTTGTTTTCATGAAAAATCCTTTTCTTATACTTTTGACTTTTGATTATTTCGTTTTAAATATAAATAATTATGCTGAGTACAAAACCTCGAAGGTGATTGTTAAAAACAGCATTGACCTTATTGACAGCGTTTTATGGCTGAATATTTCATTTTTTCATCTCCGTGACCGAAACTGAGGTGCAGTCACGGAAATGGTTCATTTTGATTTTTGCAAATTAATGGCGAACGATATTCTTTTCAATACCGTTCGCCATAAAGGATCACCGTATCGGTTTTACTGTTCGAGCATATCCAAATATCGCCAAGATTGATCCTGCAAAGAGCGCAACTGCTCCGATGATTAATCCCGTATCATGTCCCGTGGTAATCTGGTAGAACAGCGTGGCGATCACCCAAGCGAGCATGGTCGAATAGTACGTCTGGAACAGAGTCAGTTTCCACCCCATCTCCTTGTACGCCGCAGAGACCGCCACCAAACAGGGAACATAGAGAAGAACAAAGAGCAGGTAGGCGAAAGCCGCAGCCGCACCGCCGCTGAATCGACTGCGCATCTCTTTGAATACCGTCGGTTCAACAGCCATCTCTTCAGAAACCGCTGATTCGTCGGAAACATCGCCGATATTGATTCCAAACGGATCGAGCAGTGCCGCGGGATCAAACAGTGCCGCGAGATTCGCCGGAATTGTTCCAAATGATTCGCCAATTTTTGCGCCCAGATCAAACGGTTGTTCAACCGCTCCCTCTTCAGCCCCAGCCGAAGTGTAGAGTGAATTGAGTGTTCCCACAACAACCTCTTTTGCAAAGAGTCCCGTGAACAGTCCCACCGATGCCGGCCAGTTGTTCTCTTCGACACCGAACGGCGTAAAGAGCGGCGTCACCGCTTTCCCCGCAGTGGCGAGCACGGAATTTTCCGTGTCTTCGTTGCCGAATGTGCCATCAGTTCCGAGCGAATTGAGCAGACCGAGAAGGGTCACGATCACCATGAGCACACCGCCGGCTTTGATCACAAATCCCTTCAGTCGTTCAATCGTATGAATAAAGATGTGGCCGATTCGCGGTGCGTGATAGGTGGGAAGTTCCATGACAAACGGAGCTGCTTCACCAGCAAACACCGATTTTTTCAGAAGCAGTCCCGTGAGCACCGCCAGAACAATTCCGATCAGATAGAGCGCGAACACGATGTTCTGCCCGTTTGTCGGGAAAAACGCTGCCGCAAAGAGTGCGTACACCGGAAGTCTCGCACCACAACTCATGAACGGCGCCATGAAAATCGTGAGCAGTCGATCCCGTTTGTGTTCGAGAGTTCGGGTCGCCATGATCGCCGGAACGGTACAGCCAAATCCCACCAGCATGGGGATAAACGCTTTCCCCGGAAGGCCGATTATTCGCATAAGCCTGTCCATAACAAAGGCTCCGCGTGCCATGTACCCAGAATCTTCGAGAATACTCATGATAAAGTAGAGCATGAAAATAATCGGCACAAAGGTAGCGATTGTCTGCACGCCTCCGCCAAGACCGGTGGAGAAAAACGCAATCAACCATGCCGGAGCGTTCAATGATCCGAGAAGTGCCGCGGTGCCATCGACGAAAATCGATCCGAAAAAGATGTCGAAAAAGTCGATAAACGCTCCGCCAAAACTGATCGTTGCCCAGAACACAAGGTACATAACTCCGAAGAAAATCGGCAGTCCCCAGAATCGGTTCAGTACGATCGAATCGATCCGGTCGGTCATGTTTTTCTTCGGTTCCCCGCGAGTTACCGCACTTTTCACGATGCCGTGAATATACCCGTAACGACC
>DYSA01000495.1 GCA_020726425.1 Fibrobacter succinogenes
TTTTTAATTTGATTCAATGAATCGTATTTTGCCAATCACTAAGATGATTCTATTCCTCTCGGGAATATGCATACTGTATATTTATACTCTATTTTGAGACTCAGCCTGGCAGGATTGTATGTTTGAATTTTTTCGAGGAAATTTAGTATCAGCAGGGAATAACTTCGCCGTTATTGACTGCCATGGAGTGGGATATCGACTCGGTATTTCGCTGAACAGTTTTGCCAAGCTTCCTTCATTTGGCCACGAAGTGACACTTTATTCTCACTATCACGTAACAGAAAACAGCCAAGCACTTTTCGGATTTATTTCACCGCAAGAACGAGAAATTTTCGAAGCTCTCATTTCCGTGAATATGGTAGGACCAAAAGTTGGACTGGCCATTCTCTCGACGCTCACCGTGGAACAGGTTGTTTCTGCTGTTGAACAACAGAACAGTGCAGCATTTAAGGCGTGTTCCGGCGTTGGACCAAAGACCGCACAAAGACTTGTTCTCGAACTTAAAGGAAAACTCAATATCGCCGTTGTTTCCAGTGGAAAATCAATTAGTTCTACCGAAGGCCCCGCGACTCAATCCGTGCGAGATGAAGCTTACACAGCGCTGATCGCTTTGGGTTACAGTGAATCGCAGGTTCGCGTTGCTCTTGCGAAAGTCGGGGAGCAGCTCGAAGAGACCGACACGGTTCAGAACTGGATAACTTCAGCGTTGAGAGTTGTGTAAATGGATTCAATAGAACGGATTATTACACCTGTAGCTCTTGCAACTGAAACTGAGTTGGATCGTACTCTTCGTCCGCAACACTTTTCAGATTTCATTGGCCAAGAAAAACTCAAGCAGAATCTTTCAATCTTTGTTGCCGCTTCAAAAAAACGGGGTGAACCACTCGATCACGTTCTTTTTTCCGGCCCTCCCGGTTTGGGGAAAACGACCCTAGCCCGCATTCTCGCTAATGAAATGGGAGTCTCAGTAACCACTACATCAGGGCCAGTTCTGGAAAAAAAAGGTGATCTCGCAGGAAATCTCACGGGACTTGCTCCAAAAGAACTTTTTTTTATCGATGAAATTCACCGACTCAACCGCGTGGTCGAAGAGGCGCTGTATCCGGCAATCGAAGATTTTGTGTTTGATATCATGACCGGTGAAGGCCCCGCAGCCAAATCGATTCGCCTTCCGCTTAACCCATTTACATTGGTTGGAGCGACAACTCGTGCGGGACTAATTACTTCGCCAATGCTCGCCCGATTCGGCTACGTCGGGCGTCTCGAATACTACACACCAGAAGAGATGCAGCGGGTCGTAATTCGGTCAGCCAAGCTTCTTGGTATCGCCTGTGATCCTTCGGCGGCTCTTGAGTTGGGTAAACGCTCGCGAGGAACTCCTCGTGTGGCAAATCGTCTTTTGCGAAGAACCCGTGATGTTGCGGATGTTCGTGGCGATGGAACGATCACCAGTCAGATTGTTCTCGAAACCTGCACGATGCTCGGAATTGACAGTTCTGGTCTCGATGAGATGGACAAGGCAATTCTTTTGACTATCATCGAAAATTACGGCGGTGGTCCAGTGGGGATCAAAAATATCGCCGTTGTAGTTGGTGAAGAAACTGATACTATCGAAGATGTCTATGAACCATATTTGATCCAAGCAGGATTCCTGCACCGCACTCCTCAAGGAAGAGCGGTGACTCAGAAAGCGTACGACTATTTTGGAATCGTGCCCAAAACAAAAAAATCCGCTCCCATTAGTCAGTTAAATCTCTTTGGCGATATTGAATAAGGAAATAGAATGAATTGGCAGATACTTGGAAAGTACTTAGTAACCGCAGGGACAATAATCATCTTTATTGGCGTTTTACTCTTATTGGCAGATCGTTTTTTCATCGGCAAGCTTCCGGGGGATTTCACGATGGAGCGGGGCGTTATCAAATTTACTGTTCCTTTTGCCACAATTACATTGGTAGGAATCGGTATTACCTTGATTGTAAACTTTTTTTCTAAATAGTAGAGAAACAGCTTGTGTAAATGATTTTTTTCTTGTATCTTTTGCCTGTTATTTAAAGTGCGGTGGTGGTGAAATGGTAGACACGTTAGACTCAGAATCTAATGGGTGCAAGCCCGTGGGGGTTCAAGTCCCCCCCACCGCACCAGTTAAGGGAGATCAGAAATGATCTCCCTTTTTTTACACAGAAAACTCTCTTCTCTACCCCTTTTCCCCGCAACACTTCTTGAATTT
>DYSA01000496.1 GCA_020726425.1 Fibrobacter succinogenes
GATTTTAATCCGTGGAAACATGGTCGGATCAAATAAGCGCTACAGCATTGGCCTCTTGTGGGTGCCTTTATTTTTATAACGGCCTCGGAGAAATTCGGGGCCGTTTTCGTTTTATCCCTGACTGATAACAGTATCCGCGAATCAAAGTACTGCTGTTTACAAGACTTCTTTTTCTGGAATCGGAGCATAAAAGAAAAGAGGGTGACGAATTTTGATTTCACCGGAAATGGAACTTGTGGGACTGATTTTGGGATCTACATGGATAAATGATGAGGTTTCTACTTTCCAGTTGATTAGCAAATCCATGGGGATTGTATCATTTACCGGAATGGCATCGCGATAGGCTACATTTCGTGTCACATGAAACAATTGAAACTTGTCTGCAGACATGGAGTACCCGTAATATTTGATTCGACCACCTTCAAGGAAGTAGTTGTTGCTGGGATAAAAGTTCCAATCCATTGCAATCGTAACAGTATCTGCTGGGAGACTAAAGAGCGAATTTTCCGCAGGAGAGACAATTCGCCCTGGCCAGATAACACTGTTGTGAAAGAGTACTTTCTTTTTATGGATTGCCCGAATCGTAATCGAATCAATATCTCTGTTTTTAATACGAAATGGTGTCTGAAAGTACTTCGATTTCTCTGTCAACAAGTACTGCTCTAAAGTATCTGTATCAAAAAGTGAAATGAAAAGTGTATCGTCATGACCGAGGTGCAGTTTCTGGCCCTTTTTTGTTTCGCGGAAAGTGGTTTCAACGATAACAGAACTCAGATCATTGTCATAATGTGTAAGAATATTGGAAACCTCGAGATTTTTCAGTCCCTCCGAAGATATCGTGGTTCCCGGTGCTTCTTCATCGAAAGTAAAACTGCCACCCCAAAGAAGGATTCCGCCTAAAGCAACAAGTGGCTCGATAAAAGAGAATGCACCATTGATCTGAACAGCTCTTTTCTTTGACTCTATAAGCATAAAAATCAATCCTGCAAAGAGACTCAATAGAGTGGGAATAATAAGGCCTAAGTTCATGAGTGACAAGCCAACACTAAAGGTACTTGCGATGCTTACTGAAATAGCATAATACCCACAAAGTACCATAATTGACAGGGCCGGCCATAGTAACATCTGTCTATACTTTCCCCTTCTTCGTGATCGAACAAGCGCGGCAGAAGAGATAAGCGAAATAGCCAGAAGGAAGCAGACAATATTCCATCCAAAAGGTGACTTATTCCATTGGTCTGCGACTGTGCAGAAAAGAAAAACAATCAAAACAACGGCGTAAATCGTGACGGCTTTGCGGATTTTTGGGAGAAACAGTTCGAGAAAGAAGGGAATACCTATAATCGCAGTAGTAATCAGCGTTAAAAGTGCTCCGCCGATAAAAAATGTTACATAGAGTGAGATGGCCAGTGCAATATGATTCATCTTCGTGTCTCCCTTCACTGAAATAATGCATCATACCCGATTATGGTACCATTCTGTAACTCGATATTGTATAGTTTTGAATTCAGAAATATTGCAGGAAGGCAAACAGATGAAATCGATTACACAATTACTCATAACGCTACTCCTCATGTTTTCCAGTTGCGAAAGAAAGCCCGAGGATATGCATTACCCTCTGGTATCTGATCATCCAATATCTGCCGTTGCGATGAAAATCAGAACATCCATTGGTAAACAGCAAAACCCCGCACCGTCGGAACCGAAAGACTCGCTAGCAGTCCGAGTTGAATTTACAAGTTGCTACGCTGACAATATGCTTGAAATTGATGATACCGAACAGGTTATTGTAACCGTATTCGGAAAAGATACCCTGACAATGAAAGCCCCGCAATACCATGTTCGCCCCACATGCTATGATCGGCTCATTGTATTCTGCCTTGTTCGCTTCCCTCGGTCTATAGAACCCGTCGAAAAGGTTCTGGTGGAATTCGTAAATCGTCATGGTCAGCGATATCGTTCGACTATCAACTATATCCCTTCTCGGCTTCGTATCAATGAAGGCGATACCATTGATCTGAGGTCAGATTCTGTAGATATCTTCTGGGAAGGACTTACCCCGGATTTTGTGGACTGCAATATTCTTGAATGGGGGTGTGCAAAATTTCTAGCGATTCCTCCCTATGGCAACATGTTCTATGATAGAGCGGTCTTTGGATTACATCATGCCGATAGGAAATTCCTGCGGCTAAAGTTTACCAGTTTTACACCCTATTCAGAAAGCAGCC
>DYSA01000497.1 GCA_020726425.1 Fibrobacter succinogenes
TTGCTCGTCACCTGTCTCCGGCTGGTGATGGAATCCCGTGAGTCTCCGGCTCACAATATGATGCCAGAGGCATCGAAATACGCATTCCGGCCAGAGGCCTGGAACGAGAATGATTCAACGATTCAACGAAACTCCCGTTGTATCGTTGCGTCGTTGAGTCGCTGCGTCGTTTTTCACTTTCAATTTCAAATCTGTTTCATCCGCCAGATAGTTCACATCGATAGACAACCGCATCCGGTCACCGCGACTGAGATCTTCGGAAAATTCAAAGGGGCGATCATCCTGCAGGTACATGGTTCGCTGAATCGCCAACCCCGCACTTCCCGCGGGACAATCGAGCAGTTCAGCCTCTTCGCCATAGAGATTTACTGCGGTGATCCGGTTTTTCGATCGAAGAAATACAACGCCTTCGCGGTTAAGATGTTCGTAGAGCGATCCGGTTTCGATATCAGCGTCAAACACCGTATTCCCCACCTCTTCGATAAACCAGATCGTTTCGATTGTCCACGGTTCGCCATCGACAAATCGCAACCGTTTTACATAAACCAGCGGCGTATTTTCTTCCAGATTAAGGTGTGAATAGACATACGCCGGTGCCGTTTCAACCCGTTTCAATTCCACTGTTTTTCCCGAAGCAGTCTTTCCGGCGCGGTGTGCGATATGGGAAAAGTAGCCGAAAATCTTGTCCGCAGAATACTCCAGTTTCGGTTTTGCCACGATCGATCCCTTGCCGGGAAATGTCTCGATAATTCCTTCGTTGGTGAGAATCTGCAGCGCCTTGCGCACACTTCCGCGACTGATATCGTAACGATTGCAAAATTCACTTTCCGAAGGGAGAAGATCGCCAGGAAGGAACTGACGATATTCGATCATCATTTTGAGCTCTTCCACAAGCTGATCGTAGAGCGGTTCACCTTTTGTTTTATCAATTGCCATAATAGCCTCATCTGTGTTGCATTCCCCTCTGAATCCGGCAAAAGCATTCTCGCAGAAAACCTTTGCGGGGTTCAGAATGGGGCGAATTGATCATCCGCCCGATCCAATTTGTAGGGGCGGACCACCGTGTCCGCCCGATTCGTCATTAAAAAATATTCGCCTTGATTCCCACGAGAGACTTGACACCGTAGTATTCAGTCTGAACCTGACGACCTTTTTCAGGATCGCCGAGCGTGTAGACCATCGGGGTGTTCAACAGGTTGGAAACTTCACCAAAGAGAGTGATTTTCTTGTTGAACGAGTAACTGGTCGAAAAGTCCATGCTCAGGTAGTCAGCGTAGTATTCGTCGAGATACTCGTTGGATTTTTCGTTCTTTTCACCGGCGTGACCAGTGATAAATGCACCTTTGAAATTCCCGGCAAGGCGAGCGTTGAATCCGCCCAGTTCGTAGAACAGTGCTGCGTTGAACAGATGATCCGCCTGACGGGGAATCGCCACTTCGCGGAATTTCTGCACGCCGTTCGAATCGATATTGCCATCAGGAATCGTCATCGCCGATTTCGTAAAGGTGTAGTTCGCTTCGAGACCGAATCCACCAAGAACTTTGTTCGGGATGAAATCGAGTTTTTTGCTCGCCGCAAGTTCGATTCCAAACAGAGAAGCGTCGTCGCCGTTAAGCGGCTTTGACTCTTTCCAGTCGCCCACATATTCAGTTCCGTAGTACACCGGATCGATAATCTGCTTGTAGAACACTCCCGCATTCAGATAGCCAACGCCCTGGAAATAGTATTCCGACATGAAATCGAAATTATTTGCGTAGGTCGCTTTCAGATCGGGATTACCGAGTTTCCGCGCTTGGTCGTAGGTCATTTCCGAGCCGCCGGGAACCATGTCGCCAAAGGAAGGACGGGCAAAGGTGCGAGCAAATGATCCGCGAAGATTCAACCGTTCTGCAGGAGAAAATTTAGCGTTCACCGCAGGAAGCCATGACATATAGTCATTGGTTTTGGTAACTTTGTCCGTTTTATAGTAAGTCTTCCCGATCAATAGTCCACCGTTGTCGGTAGCACTTGAAGCGGTAAGATATCCTTCGACTTCAGACCAAGTGTGTTCACCGCGAAGTCCCGCAAGAACCGTCAGCTTATCCGATGCTTTCAGTTTCCCCTGAACATAACCCGCCTGATGGGTTTCGCGAAGTGAATAGTTTCTTCCATTTGCACCACCGTTGAGAAGAGTTGCCGATTCAGACGAATCCATATACATGTTTTCTCTGTTGTTCACCCACCACGA
>DYSA01000498.1 GCA_020726425.1 Fibrobacter succinogenes
GTTTCACTTCGATACTGCTTCAATATTTCTGGTTCTTTGCGGAATACAAAATGGGCATCTTTCTTAATCTCTTCTTCAATTGATTTGCAGTAGGTAAAAGCGCGGTCCCGCAGATCAAGCTCGGGAGTATTGTCCTTTTTATCGGAGCTATACATACCGTATGCTTCGGAAAGTATCACGTAGTACTCCTGCAACTGGTCGATCATCGGCTCCGTGAAAGCCCGCTTGGTCAGTTGTGGAACAAAATCGCGGCAGAGCGTGACGGTTCGATCCAATTTCATGAGAAAATTGGCATTGCCCGTGCCTTCAACAATTGATTCCAGTTCGCGACGCGCATTACAATCACCGGGAATCACATAGTCGAGACAACTCTCTGCTTCGTCGAGAAGTTCCCGCGCTGGTTTGTTGTTTTGCGTCCAAACTACTTGAGCTTAGCTCTTCTTCGCGAGCTCTTTCAACGCCTTCTGCTCTGCCGCAGAGAGGGCAAGTGCACCCGTTTCAAGCTTTTTCGCAAGAATCGACGTATCGATGTTGCGAGATACATAGCGAGCCGTGTGTTTCAGGTAGGTTGCAACCAGCGCATTTGATTCAAGCACGTAAGTCGCCGGTGGAATGTCGGGATATTTTACCGTTTTAGGGTCAAGAGAAAGCAGGGTTGGCATCAGCGCCGTCAGCGCTTGTTCTTCTGAAGGTAACATAGGGAACTCCTCTCAATTGGTACTAGATGTGGCTCGTGAGCCTGTTAGATCAGTTGTTTTAAACTAACTAATGGCACTCTTAAAGAAGGAGTAATTTGCATTCTTTTAATCTGAAATAACTCTTTATAACCAAATAACAGAGAGTTATTGATCTGCTACAGAATATCTAAGAGTTTTAATCTCGCGACAGGTTTTCCAAACCTGTCAAGCACATCGCGAGGCTCCCCCTCGATTAGTTGAGGCCGAGCATCACGGGCGGCATTCCAAGAATGGAGCCTAGGAACGAGATCACTTGACTTCCTGCTCTAACGAAGGAATCGGGTTTTCTTTTGATTGACAGCCAAACTATATCACCAGTCGTGGTTGTAACGAAAGCGATCAAGGATAAATATCCTCATGTGACAATACTGTCGCTTGATTTCGATTTAAATACAACTCTTACCACCATCCACACCAGATGTAGATGGTAATACTCAATACCACGAGTAAGGAACCGAAATTAGGGTGACAATTTGCGATCAGTTGGTTGAAATTGTAGTGGAGGAGAATAGCGTTGTGATCGTCCTGAAACAAGATACCGTTTGTATGAATCAAGGCGAACAGGAGTTTCGCCCCTACAAATGTATGTCAATCTAGAGATTCGCAGTTCAGACGAAAAAAGGAGATGCGATTGGGCATCTCCTTGCTATGGTCTGCGGTTGGTTTTGTCTCTGTGGTGAGGCGTGAGCATCAGGGATGTATTCCCAGCCGGGACGCGGGAAACAAGATAAACCACTCCTTCGGACTCCGAATGGATTACTTTGAAAGTTGCAGTAACATTGTAATTGAACTCCAAGCTTTCAAATCACCATCGCCGGCATCAATCTCAGAAGCCCGAGAATCAATCTCATGTGTAATTTCTAATTGATCAGGGATATAACTTACTAATTGATTAACAACCTGCTGAATTCTTTTCTGCAATTCATCTTTCGTAGCTTTTTCTAAATAGCAGGTAAAGATGCAAGCTTGGATACTACTTGTTTCTGAATTCTTTTGTAACATACCTGCCAAACGAACAATATCATCTTTGCTTTTTTGCATATCAATCGGATCACATTTAACCTCAATTGGAATTGTTGGATAATATTTATCTTCATCCTCTGTGTCTTCATGCCAGACAACAATGTCACATCTTCCTTCGGGTCTGATATTCTGCTTTAGCTTTCCTCGACCACGGGCTTCGGCATTGGTAATAGTAGTGCTAACTCTTGATTCTAATTCTGCGTATACATTATCCAAGTTACCAACGGTATCAAAGATTGAAGATGTCACATAGTACTCAGGTGCTTCTTTTAAACAAAACCCTCCGGTTACACGTACATAATTCAGCTGAGCATCTTCAATTCCTTTGTGACAGCTATCCACAATTTCTTTGTAGTTAATGTCGAATTTCATGTTTCTTCCTTCTTTCTTTTAAAAATGTAATTACTTCTCCCAACAGACCATTACGCTCGCCGGTACACCTTGCTCCGCCAGATTAT
>DYSA01000499.1 GCA_020726425.1 Fibrobacter succinogenes
CCTGAGTTTGAAAAACTAATGGTATTTTTATCAAAGATAGATCTTGACATCTCTTTGTGTGGGGAAATATTAACACGTATCACGTATTGGTCATTTGCGATGAGTACAGAGGCTGAGACAGAGATGAATAAAAAAACCGAAATAATCTCTTTCATAAGAATCCTTAAGGAAAAGAGAATCGAGTAGGAGGGGAAGTTTCCTTCCCCGTCCTCTCACACCACCGTACGTACGGTTCCGTATACGGCGGTTTGAAAATACATATCTAACATCGCACCTGATGTAACAGCGAAACTAATCCCATTTTCTCAAAGAGGATGGCAGGAAGTGCATGGTTCATGTGGGATGCACCTGCATTCCACCACGCACCATGCCCATTATTGGCACTTTTCCATGCTCTTTCCTTCTCTATTCCTCTTTGTATCAATTTTCCAGCCCGAGTCTTTGGCTTCTTCCATTGTCTCCACAATATCACTCGCAGTCTTCTTCGCACCCATGAATCCAATTCCTCAAAGACCTGTTTCACTTCTGAAAGTCTATAGTAATTCGCCCAACCTCTCATAAGTGGATTGACTTCTTCTTGTATGAATCTCTGGATGTTATGGCCTCTGCCTTTCCGTGTCTTTTCTATGATTTTGTCCCTGAACCTTCGAATGTTTTCCTTTGCCGGCTTCAATCGAGGATTCTTTTCAAAGGTCATGGAGTATCCTAGAAATTTACGTTTCCACGGCCTGTCTACAGCACTTTTCTGTTCATTGACTTTTAGTTTGAGTCTCTTTTGCAGGAATGTTTTGATGGATGCCATCACTCTTTCTCCTGACCGTTTTGTCCTTACGTAAATGTTACAATCATCTGCATATCGGCAAAACGACAGTTTTCGCCTCTCTAACTCCTTATCTAATTCGTCCAAAAGGATGTTTGAGAGCAACGGAGACAAAGGTCCACCTTGCGGTGTTCCTTCATCTCTTGCGACAACGACTCCATTTTCCATGATTCCCGCATTAAGAAAACCCCTGATAAGTCTTAGAACCCTCTTGTCCTTGACCTTCCGTGCTATCCGACTCATGAGAAGGTCGTGATTAACTTTGTCGAAGAATTTCTCAATATCAATGTCAACAACGAATCTCTTTCCATTGCGCACATTCTCTTGAGCTTTCTTCACCGCCATCCACGTCCCTCGCCCCTCCCTGAATCCATAACTGGAATCAGAGAAGTCAATGTCGAATATCAAAACCAGAACTTGTGATACTGCTTGCTGAATAAGTCTGTCTACAACCGTCGGGATACCAAGCTTACGTATCCCTTTCTGCCCAGGTTTTGGAATCTCTACACCCCGAACAGGATTCGGTTTATACTGACCTTCCAACAGACTCTTTCTGATTTCCTGCCAGTGCTTTTGCAGATGGGCTTTCAGTTCCACAACAGTCATCTTGTCGACTCCTGCACTTCCCTTATTCCCAACTACTCTTGCATAGGCTTTCTTGAGATTGTTCCGTTCGACTACCATTTCCATCAGCTTTGTTGTGTCCGAAAAGGATGCCTCTTTCCTTGCCGTGATGTTTGATGCACCTGTGCGTACCTTGTCGGAGTTCCGCTCCTTATCCTTCGAACAGGCCGAACCGCTCTGTGTCCACTTCTGCTTCTTGTTCATCATCGAAATTCAAGTCCTTTTCTTGTATCTTCATTCAGGCCTTCGGTCTAGTCGTGAACCTACTATGCCTTCTGCTGACTTCTCATGAATCTTTCTCAATCTCTTGACTGAAATTGCTCGGAGCAATCCATGAGACCTCCCCGAGTAATGCTGCACGCACTTTCACACTTATACCTGCCATATTTACATCCATGCTTTCCGTACAAGTATGGGACTTTGAATCTTATTGCACTCTTATCCAACATGGATGCCTTGTATAGTTTCTGTTCGTCAGGTCAGTGTTTTGCTTTCAGCTTTCTTCAGATTCCACCTCACGATGGACACCCTTGCTGTTCAGCTAACGATTCCCCTTGTCGGGCTCGTAAAGGTCTTTCACCTCCTAGTGCGTGCGCCCTATCGGGCGCACTAAAAAAAGGCCCGTTCGGTTTCACCGAATGGGCTTTTTTATTTTTATCCAAAACAGATTTATTTATCAAGTTTATATCTCAGAGCGAGAATATTAACTCCCTTTTTATTCGAAATATCAAGGCGATCTGAAAACTTTTTCATTACGAAAAGACCCAAGCCT
>DYSA01000500.1 GCA_020726425.1 Fibrobacter succinogenes
GGAACGAGTGCTGAAGCGAGTTTTTGTCCCCCACTAACACCTGAGTAGTTACCACAGTGCAAATATGAGAGAAAGTGTTCAATTGTCAAAAGAGTTTGATGCAAAATCGCAAAAACGGGAAAATGCTTTTTGAAGACGAGAAATCTCGATACTCTGAGTTTCACCTGCTCCAGCAGAAATCTCCATAGCAAGCGCGATCACTCTCATCTCTTCAGCTCCAACATTTGCAGATGCTCCTTTAATCGTGTGAGCTTGCCTTTCAATCTCTTCAAGATTTCCGCCCGACACAAGTAACCGCTCAAGTTCCGCAATCTGTATCGGCATATCGCCAATGTAAAGTGCCAATATTTTTTGAGCAAGCGCCGGCTTATTCATCACTCTTCGCAAAAAATCATCGCGATTAAAAATAGTGGTCTCTGGTTTCTGGACTTCATCTAAAACAGGCTGTTCTACAGTGGGATCTGGTGCACCGATTCTCTCGGCAACCGTTTTCTTTAGCACTTCAAAATCAAATGGTTTCGTAATATATCCATCCATTCCTGCATCGAGACACTTCTCCCGATCACCGGTCATCGCATGAGCAGTCATTGCAATAATCGGGATTGCAGAACAACCGGGAACTTCGCCCGCTCGAATCCGCCGAGTAGCTTCATACCCATCCATTTCTGGCATTTGACAATCCATTAATACCAAGTCATACTCCCGTGAAGACAATGACACGAGAGATTCTTTTCCATTATTTGCGATATCAACGGAATAACCAAAGCTAATAAGAACCTCTTCTGCCAGTACTTGATTAGTTACATTGTCTTCAACCAGAAGTATTTTTCCACTCTTTACTGAAGCGATATGTTCCGAAGCAGAGTGACGTGTTACAATGTTGCTGCCATTATCAGATTCAACAAAATCGCTTAACTGATTGTTTAACATCACCTGCAATACATCGGAAAACTCTTTTTTGCGGATCGGCTTTGGGAGAAATCCATTAAAGCCGATCGCGGCCATCTCATTTGTATCACCACGATTCGCGAGAGATGTAACCATAAGCATAGGTATTGCATCAAATCGGTGATCTTGTCGAATCTTTTGCCCCAATTCATCTCCATCAATATCGGACATTTTTCGATCTATAATAATGCATGAAAATAGTGGACTATGTTCGAGAATACTCATTGCTTCATCACCGCAAGAGACAACGGTGGCTACCATTCCAAGTGATTCTGCATAACTGGATAGAATCATACGTGCATTGGCATTATCATCAACAATAAGTACGGTGGCATCTTGTAAGATGTTTTCAATAAACAACTCAGGCAGGAGTTGTTCCTCTTGAATGGGGAATTGAGCAGTAAACCAAAACGTTGAACCTACGCCCTCTTCACTTTCAATTCCAATTGTACCGTGCATCATCGTTGAAAGTTGTTTTGATATGGCAAGACCCAAGCCCGTTCCACCGAATTTCCGACTTGTCGAAGAGTCAACCTGAGTAAATTTGTCAAACAGAATCCCGATCTTATCAGCAGGAATGCCAATACCGGTATCGCGAATCTCAAATCTCAACAGCCCCTGTCCCTGACTTTCGCAGGAAACATGCAGAGACACGTCCCCTTTTGCCGTGAATTTCATAGCGTTACCGACAAGATTGGTAAGAATCTGCCGGAGTCTTCCCGGATCCCCGCGAAGCAACAATGGTACCGATGGTTCAATAAAACTATTCCACTCAATTCTTTTTTCATCAGCTCGAACAGCCATAGAATCAGCAAAATCTTCTAAAAGAACCTGAAGGTTAAAGTCAATCGTTTCTAGGTTCAGTTTCCCTGCATCGATTTTTGTAAAATCCAGAATATCATTAATAATTTCCAGAAGTGATTCGCCACTTGATTTAATTGTTTTAATATATCGCTGTTGATTTGCAGAGAGTTCTGTTCCCAAAAGAAGTTCAGTCATACCAATAACGCCATTCATAGGAGTTCTAATTTCATGGCTCATATTTGCAAGAAATTCGGACTTTGCAACGGCGGCTTGTTGTGCGTGTTCTGCTAATTTTTCTGCATTGCGAAATGATTCGTGTAATGCGATTACCGTTTTTTCAAGTTTAGCCTCGGTCTCTTTTCGCTTGGTAATATCGAGAATAAACCCGCGAATTCCCACGACTCCATTGTTTTGAAAAATGGGGACAGCGAGTCCTAATGCATCGAATTCGGTAGCATCTTTT
>DYSA01000501.1 GCA_020726425.1 Fibrobacter succinogenes
CCTCGTCAGAAGCATTCCAAGGCCGGAGCCTCGGAACGAGTTGGTTGGATATCAGTCACTTACAAAACAAAAGGTTTTTTCGTGGTACCTGAGTAGTAACCATTTTGCGGGATATGAAAACCATATCGGATTCTATCCAACCCCGTCGGGAATCACCGCCTTTGAATCAGACCTTTCGCAGTACAAGCACGCGAAAGGATCGGTACAGTTTCCTCACGATCAGCCGATTCCCGTGGGTTTGATCAGGAGAATCACTGCGTTTCGGGTGGAAGAGAATTTGCGGGAGAAATAATTATTTTGTTTCGTTTGACCTCCTTTATCTCTGAAACGCAATTTTCAATATTTCAATCACCATGGATATTCCATGGGCTGACATCGTGAGCCTCAACGAGGCAAAAATCACCCACCATTCCTATCGTTTTTCGTCTTGGACGACCCAAACCTAGACCACGGAATTTCCGTAGTTCCGGAAAACGCATCGGTTTCGTTGAATCCCCCAGTCTTGTTGCACATTCCGCAACACAATAAACCAAACAAATCATTTGAAACAACAAGACGCTCGTTGTATCTTTGATCCGTTGCAATAGGCGAACACAAGGTTCGCCACTACAAGTTAGAATCCAATAAACCTATGTAAGGAGATACTAATGGGACAGAACTACTTTAACACACTTTCGTTCGCGGAAAAAATCGAAGCACTCGGTCAGTGTCGTTTCATGGAACGCGATGAGTTTGCTGGTGTTGAACTTCTCAAAGGCAAAAAGATCGTTATCGTTGGTTGTGGAGCTCAGGGATTGAATCAGGGTCTTAACCTTCGCGATTCAGGTCTCGATGTTTCGTATACACTTCGCAAAGAAGCGATCGACACAAAACGTCAGTCTTGGAAAAACGCTTCTGAAAATGGTTTCGTTGTTGGAACTTATGAAGAACTTATTCCAACTGCTGACCTCGTAGCAAACCTTACTCCAGATAAACAGCACACTTCAGTAGTAAACGCTGTTATGCCACTTATGAAAAAAGGTTCTGCACTTCTCTATTCTCACGGTTTCAACATCGTTGAAGAGGGAATGCAGGTTCGTGAAGATATTACTGTTATCATGGTTGCCCCAAAATCACCTGGTTCTGAAGTTCGTGAAGAGTACAAACGCGGATTCGGTGTTCCAACTCTTATCGCTTCACACCCAATGAACGATCCTGAAGGCAACGGACTTGACCTTGCAAAAGCGTACTGTTGTGGTACTGGTGGCGATCGTGCCGGCGTACTTCAGTCTTCATTTGTTGCGGAAGTTAAATCTGACCTTATGGGTGAACAGACTATCCTCTGCGGAATGCTTCAGGCTGGTTCGATCCTTTGCTACAACAAAATGATCGAAAAAGGAATCGATTCAAAATATGCATCGACTCTTATCCAGTACGGTTGGGAAACTGTTACCGAAGCGCTCAAACATGGTGGAATCACCAACATGATGGATCGTCTTTCTAATCCTGCGAAAATCAAATGTTTTGACATCGCTGAAGAACTTAAAGACATTATGCGTGACCTGTTCCGTAAACACATGGATGATATTATCACCGGCGAATTCTCTTCAACCATGATGGCTGACTGGGCGAACGGCGATGCAAATCTCCTTAAATGGCGTGCGGAAACCGGCGAAACTGCGTTCGAAAAATCTACTGCAAACGCAAAAGATTCTATCTCTGAACAGGAGTATTTCGACAACGGTATCCTTATGGTTGCGATGGTAAAAGCGGGTGTTGAACTTGCGTTTGAATCAATGACTGAAGCGGGAATTATCGATGAATCAGCATACTACGAATCTCTTCACGAGACTCCGTTGATTGCTAACACAATCGCTCGTAAAAAACTTCACGAAATGAACGTGGTAATTTCTGATACAGCTGAATACGGTAACTACCTGTTCTCGTACGCAGCAGTACCGCTTCTCGCTGATTTCATGACCAAAGTTGATACAGATATCATCGGTAAAGGTCTTGCTCTTAAAGATCTTGGCGTAGACAACAAAGAACTTGTTGAAGTTAACGATGAAATCCGTAACCATCCGGTTGAATACATCGGTGAAGAACTTCGTTCGTACATGACTGCTATGAAAGCAATCAAATAATTGTATGATCACCTGTAGAGACGTTGCATGCAACGTCTCTACCATTTCAAGGGAATCGGCGCGAGTCGGTTCC
>DYSA01000039.1 GCA_020726425.1 Fibrobacter succinogenes
AGAAGCTCGCACAAATTGTTCCTGCCCCAAACACTCTTGCGAGAAGCTCGCACAAATTGTTCCTGCCCCAAACACTCTTGCGAGAAGCTCGCACAATTTGTGCGAGCTCCCTGCAGTTGTGTAACAGTCACTTACGCAAGTAGGCTTTCTTGTTCTGAAGCTGTTTTTGCCTTGGTATCAGCGGTATTGCGAAGTTCAATCGTCGAATCAAGTTCTACAATCAGCGTACGAATGGCGTTGTAAAGGGCATCCGAAATCAAAGGTTGATTTTCAAGATACATGAATTCGATATTGTCGATAAGACTGCGAAGGGTACGTTCGAGGCGAAGGCGAACTTCTTTCATCATCGGATACTCCTGCGCCACTGGTGTCGAAGCAACTCGGGTGCGCCAAAGCGTTTCAAACTCGTTGTTCAGCGCGGCCATCCGTTCAAAATCTTGAATCACGCCGAGGCGATCCATTTTTTCCTGCATCGCCGGAACCGACAGTTCATTAATAATAATTGCGGTTCCCGCACTCTGTTCCGCCAATGGTTTGCGGGTCAGTTTGTTTCCACCCTGTTGTTCGATAGGCCGATAGATCGACTGAGCATCGGCGGCAGTGGCCGAATTAAAGTCCGTGATCAAAAGTTTCACCTTGCCGAAAAACTGTTTCGTTCCCCGATCTCGTTTCTCATCAATCGCTTTGATAAACGGCGAGAGATCGCTTCCGGTTTCGCGGGTCAAGGCCTGCTGATGTTCGGACATCGAGGTTTCCAAAACAACAACCTGCTGTTTCATGGTGAGACAGGAAGCGACGGCAGTTTTGGCTTCTTTGACCACACGGGTTACGGCGATCTGAAGTTGAAGATGGGTAAGATTGCGGATACGAAACCGCGGAAAGGGACATTTCATAGGAGTAATCCTTTTGAAAAACGGTTGATTGATGAGATCAGGCGGCAGTGCAAGTTGTCAATTAGTAAATGCTGATCTCGTGAATTGATAGAAATATAGTATTCCGATTCGTGAGTACATACACATTTTCCTCATCAGTATAAATCACTTGAAAAAAGACCGCAGATTTCGGTCGCAACATTTATTCAGTATCAATTGAAATCAAATTCCAGCTAAGCAACAGTTCAAAAGCAGAACAGCGGTAGCAATATCCAAATTGTTTGCCGCGATTGAAAAGCTCTATAAGTGCAAATGTTCAATCTTTTTATGTATATTCCCTCATCCAAAGGGAAGGTAATGAAGCAGAAACAGATTCAAGCAAATACCGAATTATCACTTACTTATCGACCAGAAATCGATGGATTGCGGGCCTTCGCCGTTATACCGGTAATTCTTTTTCATCTCGGGATGATCGCGTGTAAGGGCGGTTTTATTGGAGTGGATATTTTCTTTGTGATCTCAGGATATCTCATTTCCTCAATCATTCAAAAAGATGTTGCCGCTAGAAATTTCACCTTGCATCGGTTCTGGATTCGGAGAGTCAGACGAATCATCCCCGCTCTGCTGGCAATGTTATTTGTCACTTCTGTGGTGGGATTGTTCACTCTGTTTTGGCCAAGAATCAATGAATTAGGTTTGCATGGACTTTCGGCGATCTTTTCTATAACCAATGTTGTCCTATTTTTAAAATCGGGTAGTTATTGGGGTGATTCTGCAGAAAACTCCTTTTTTCTTCATACGTGGTCACTCTCTGTAGAAGAACAATTCTACCTTATTTTACCGCTTATTTTTGTATTTCTCCTTACACGCCATAGTTCAAAAACAAAGGGAATACTGGCTCTCATTTTTCTTCTATCGCTAACAATGTCAATCTGGGCAACCATGTACAAACCCTCTGCAGGATTTTATTTCCTTCCTACCCGAATGTGGGAACTTCTTGCGGGAGTGCTCCTTTCTCTCTCTGCCCAAAGAGTTCAGAATGTTTCTCCACCAATTGCAAAAACAGTGGGGACTCTCGGATTTTTTGCAATTATTCTTTCCTACCTGTTTATCTCTGGTGAATCGATGAAACCGGGAATAATGCTCATTCCAGTGATCGGTGCAGTGGCGGTAATTGCGTTTTCGAATCATGATTCGTGGGTGAAAAAGATTTTGACACTCAAACCAATCATTTTTATTGGAAAAACATCCTACTCACTCTACCTCTGGCATTGGCCGGTGATTGTGTTTTCAAATACCTATGAATCGGTGACCAGTAAATCAGTTTCACTCTCATTTCAATGGGGAGTGATCATTGTTCTTTCCATGCTTTCGTACTTTTATATAGAACAAAAAAGTCGTCACTCAAAAAGAGTGCTTCCATGGTTGGCAGGTATGATCGTCTGTTACGTTGGATTTTCAACCTATCTTTTCCAAAAACCAGTTGCGGATATTTCAACGTTGTTCAATCCTGTTCATTGGAAAGGGAACCTTTATAATGTGAATCCCGATGGAAGCTGGAGTGATGATATAAAACAAAGAATGAGCGGTATCTTAGCACCAATGCAACCTGATAGTTGCCAATCTTCATACAACAAGAGGGGAATACTTTTTTTCTATGGAGATTCTGTCCCCGAAATTGTCGTTCTCGGGGATTCTCATGGACTGATGTGGGCACCAGTTCTTGATCAGATCGCGATGGAGATACGTACAACAATCAGTTTTTTCACCGCCGATGGAACGCCGGTATTCTTTCCGGTTCCTGTGGTCAAAGGGGAGAACACTCTTTTTTTCACCGCTGACGAAAAGGTTACATTCGACAGTACGCGATTAGAATCGATTCGCAAATGGAAACCTAAAGTAGTGGTTATCGTTACCCGGTGGTCTCACCTGGAAAATGCAGAATCATCCGATGATCTTTTGAAAGAGATTGTTGCCTGTGGATCCACGCCGATTATTATGGAGCAGCCTCCAGAACTGAAATGTGGTGACATCAATCTTCCACGCTATCTTTCTTATCTTCATGCTCCAGTTTCTGATTCTGTAAAATTTCTACTACCCGCTGTAATTGACGAAACTCGATCCCACGGTGAGCAGATAATTCAGACGATACTGAAGAACTACCCCACGTCAAAACTTGTGAAAACGGCGGATCTTTTTTATAATGACACGCGAGACAGTTCTATCGTTCTCGAAGGGAAAGAAGTGCTTTATATCGATGATGATCATCTCTCACTAAAAGGAACGTTGCGAGTAAAAGATCGAATCAAAACAATGCTTCTTGAATTGACTCATTCAACGGTGTTACCTCTGTAATTCAGTTCGTCACCACCAACCCCGTTATCAAAGTCACCTCTTCGAGAAACTGGCGTGCCATTTCGACAACCGAGGCCAGTTCTTCCTGAGTTGAAGGATACATAGATTCACACGGAGGAAGTTCAAGGTAGACCAGTGCCAACCGCTGCGAAGAGCTGGTGAACGTGGGACCGAATGGGTAAGTCTCTTTCATCACCGATCCCGTGGGAAGAGGATCGAGAAATACCGGTTGCGCGTGAAATGATTCAAACAGAGAATCGGCAACCATGCTCTTGATCAACCCTTTTTGCCGTGGCACCGATCCAAAAATCATCAGATCAAAATCGCCATTCATCAGTTCGATTTCAACATAATCACGGGGAATCGGCAGATCCTTGAGCAGTTCATCTTCGTAAAGAAACTCTTTTTTAGGATGATCAATACAGTTTTCCCCAAAGAGTTCCCGAAAGCCAATGAGAAGAAAATCCTGAAGTGGATCTGGTTCCGGCGTTGTCAACAAGCAGATTCTCATTCTACACTCCCTTGAATAGTCCCGAAAATAGTGAAAAGTGTCGCCTCATTGCAAAATTTGACGACTCTTCGGGCACAGAAATTCAGAGAGTGCGAATCTTGGGAAATTTGAAAAGAGAAATTAGAGAAAGATGGGAATGCGGTGAGTACCTTACAACTCTTTTTCTTTCAGAAATTGGCAGGATATTTTCCACTGTTATTAACAAGCCACAAGCGTAAAGAGAATTCCGACTTGTGGCTTGCGGCTTTACACTTTTAGCTTCGGCTCGTCCGGGTTAGGGAATGAGAGATCGGCAGAAATCAGTGAATATTTTTTGATCCAACTTCCCCGCCACAACATCCTGCTTGAGCAAATGAAGTGTTTCAAGAGGAGGTTTCGCTCGGCGGTAGGGACGTTCATCACCGGTAAGTGCTTCGTAGCAGTCAACTAATCCGATGAGTCTTCCCGCAAATGAAATATTGGTAATTCGATTGGGATATCCCGATCCATCAAGTTTTTCGTGATGTTCCATTGCCCCGAGTGACAATCGATTGGCAAGATCCGGGTCAGAATGAATAATCTCTGCCCCAAGTTTTGGGTGTGATTTCATAACTAAAAATTCTGCAGGCGTGAGTTTGCCCGCAGATTTCAGTATTCCTGCGGGAATCTGCGTTTTTCCTAAATCGTGAAGAAGTGCCATGAGAGCTAATTCTGAACTTTCATCAGTGCTCAAAGCGGTAAAGTTGCAATAGCTAATAGTCAAAGCCATAACATTCACCGCATGAATCGCCGTTGAGTAATCCGAATCGGAAAGGAACATGAGAGAACGAATTACATTGCGATTACTACTAAACTGTTCAACCACTAACGATACGGTTTCAGGAAGTACTTTCAAAACTCCGGCGCGCGGTTCTGAAAGAGTCTCTTGAACGAGATTTACCAGTGTATCTTTGATTTCTCGAGCATTGTCCCCTTTGATCACATCTTTTAAATGAGTGGTAAAGGTTCCTTGAAGTTCTGTGATTGCGCTGATTCGATCGGTGTCGCGGATAAACAGTGCCGGGTGGTGATATTTCTGAGCATGTGAATCGGGAAGTGACTCTCCAGGAGGCTTATAGAGAAGAAATTTTCCATCCCTATTCCGATAATAGAGGGCTGTTTCGCGGTACATCGCAGCCTGAGATAACCGAACAGATATAAAACCTGTGTCGAATAATCCATCCAGTATTGCCATGTCCACCATTCAAAAACCTCTATTAGTTATCTGGTAAATGCAGTGACTGGTAATAATACAATTGCAACTAAATAGTTACAACCATTTTATAACCAAGTACCAAAACTACTCCAATTCAATTCAGATGAAACAAGAAAAAGAATAAAATCGTCGTTAAAAAACGGTAGAACCTGTTTTTTTGCTGTAGCTTATTATATACTCTTCGACGCTTCGAGAAGCCACTATGATGCAGGGTTCAGGATTTAGTATAGACAATCGTTCAGAAGTAGAGCTATGACGACACAACCGCAACAGATTTCTTCTCATACTGAAACAGCTGTTCATTCCCAGCCGTTAATTCATCGACTTCCCGATGTGAATGCGAAAGAAAATCTCGCCTCCGGTCGCGTGGTTAAAATCCTTGGCGAAGGTGGCACGTCCATCGTCTACCAAGTGTGGAACGAACAGCTCGCCGTCAAACGGGCCGTGAAACTTCTCAAGCCAAACGCGAGTCACGAAAGCCACGAACGATTCAGCCAAGAGATGAAAATCCTTGCTCAGTTAAGTCACCCGAACATTATCAATGTTCACTCCGTTGGCAAATGGAACAATCTCCCTTATATTGAAATGGACTACGTCGATGGCCCCGCTCTCGAAACTTTGATCGAACAAAAAGGGCGCCTTCCATTGGTCGTTGCCGTAGCGATCGCGGTAGAAGTGGCAAAGGCACTCGACTACTCCCATCGCCACCGCTATCGTATCAATAACATCGAATATCACGGACTTCTGCACCGCGATCTAAAACCTGCAAATATTCTCCTTCCCCGTTACGACACCGTTCGCCTCTCTGATTTTGGAATCGCCACACTCTCAACAGTTTCAACAACAAGCATGACTCGCACGGGAAAAATCATCGGTTCCATGCAGTATCTTGCGCCGGAACAACTGGAAGATAAGTGTGTCGACCACCGTTCAGATATCTACTCATTTGGTGCAACTCTGTATGAACTCATCACGGGAGTAAAACTATTTCCGGAACGAAATATTTCTAAATTAGTTCGCATGCGCGTAAAAAATGAGATCGTTCAACTGGCGGATCAGGGAATCAAGATGCCTTCGGAACTGGAAAAGCTTATCAATAGCTGTATCTCCATGAATCCCAATGACCGTCCCGCATCGATGAAAAAAGTACTCACCACTCTCGAACAGGTTTATCCACTGTTTCACGAACGGTCACCGGAAGAGGTCATTTCGCGCTATCTCAACGGCGAAACTGTGGGGACAAAAATTCGAAAGCTCTCCATCCGCAATCGTGCACACAATCCCTATCGCCTGCTCTTGGCAGGTGGTATCGCCGCTGTCCTACTTATGCTGGTCATTTTTATTACCGGTATTTTCATTGTGGGAACAAAAAAGAACCCCGCTTTTCTCGAAGAACTTCGCAGTGCCATGTCAAGTAAACCGATGTCCGATGATATCCAGTCAGCCCCTGGTGAACCGGTGCGTGTCAAAGTGGTGATTCGCAAAATGAGTCAAAAATCGGCGGCGTATTCAGAAAAAGGGTCACAACTTCCGGAACAATTACCCAATACAGGTGATTTTGCAGGTGATACTCTCTCCGTACTAAATCTTCAACTGCGAGAAATGGGGTTGAATGACACCATCGAAGCACTCAAAGAGTTAGACAAGCAAGAAAAATTTACGAAAGTTCTCGCACTGATACCTCACCTTTCACGCGACATGAAACGATCACATATCGCTCTCCTTCTCAAGCACCGAGCAATTATGGGATTGAATCAAGAAAACAAAAACTACTACGACGATAACAATGTAAATGACGGCGAATACTACCTTTCAAAAGGGATGTATCTTTATAATCGCCAGCAATATCAAAGAGCGATTTGGATTTACCGAGTAGCGGGATCAACAGCATGTGAACTCGCCGATCCTTCTGAAATTCAGTATGAATCGCTCTACTATTCAGCAAAATCAGAAAATGCACTCTGTGATGAGCGGCCATCTGAACAGCGCCTGTTGGCAGCAACAAACGCGTGGAAAGCAATGAAAGTGTTCCTGAAAGATCGACCAAGTGACCCTCGGTATATCGAATCTGAACAAAATCTCCAACGACTCGCCGAGGAAATTAACAAATGAAACCAGCTCAATTTATAGACACACAAGAACAGCTCACTGAGATGGTTGCCTATCTGTCAAGTGCAAAAGCAATCGCCGTTGATACGGAATTTGTGTGGATGCGAACCTATTATCCTCAACTGGGAATTATTCAATTGGCATCTTCCCGCGAAGATGCCTTTATTGTCGATTGCGTCGCAATCGAAAATCCAGAGCCACTGAAACAGCTTCTTGAAAACCGCGACATAATCAAGATATTTCACGATGCACATCAGGATATTACCATTATCAATCGCTATATCAATGGCGAAGTTCATTCGGTGTTTGACACGCAGCGTGCCGCGGCATTTACCAGTCGCATCCGCAGTCTTTCTCTCGAAAAGCTGATTCGCGAATTCGCTGGCGTTTCTCTTTCCAAAAGTGAAACACGCACCAATTGGCTCAAACGGCCTCTCGATCCTGAACAGATCGAATACGCCCTCGATGATGTGCGCTACCTTCCCGATGTCCGTCTTCAACTGATCGAAGATGCCTCAAAATATGAGAATCTCGATTTTCTCAATCAAGAGATGGTTCAGTTTGATTCAATTATCCCGTTCGATCTTCAAGAAGCACTTGAAAAACAGTTCCGTAAAACAGCAGGAAGAATCGCCCCTCGCGGCAGAAATCGCGCATGGAGATTGGTCAACTGGCAAGAAAACGAAGCTCGGCGAAGAGATATTCCTCGGGAACACGTTATTAAAAAAGAGGTAATCGTCGACCTCTCTCTCATTGAAGCGGTAACGCTCGAAGAGATTTCAGCAACCGGATTGTTCAACAGTAAAATGATTGAACGGTACGGCCCACATATCGCCGAAATTCTCGCTTCGGAAGATATGCCATCAAAAGATTTGGTAAAATCTCTCCAAAGACCTTCGTCCGATTCTAATGAGATGGTCATACTGATTCAGGTATATCACTCATTCTGCAACTCCGTAGCGTCAGACCGCGGAATTGATCCCACGCTTCTGTTCAACAAAAGTGAAATCGCAGAGATTGTCCGTAATTTTGTTAAAAAGAAGGAGTTTACCCCTATCGAAGGATGGCGGGGAGATTTAATAAACGAACCATCACAACTCTTTTTCGCAGGAAAACTCCATCTGTCTCACACAATAATTGAAACCGATACACCGAACGAGTAAAAGGAGAATTTTCATGAATACAGAAATCGAACAAGCCGAAATCATTGTCACCGAAGAGATTGAAACGACACCGAGCAAACCGACCCTCAGCCCTGCAATTGCATTTGGAAAAGCTCACGGGATGAAAGTGATGTCTCTTGGCTTTGTTATTTTTGGAGCAGGGGTATTTCTCAACCTCTACACCCATTCTGCACAGTGGACATCGGCACTTGCGTTTTGCGGATTTTCAGTCTATGTAGTAGGCAGAATTCTTCACGCTGTTTCCCGGAAACGGTAATCACCGCGAATGCAGATTCACGATTCCAAAGAACCTTTTCTTCATTTCACACCAACACTCTGGCAACCTCCCGGTGATTCGGGCAAAGGCGTCTATTCAGTTCTCCGGGAACACGGAGTGCGCGGACGGCTCGTTCTCCACAATTCCAATGATCGAATCAACAGTTCGCACACGCTTTTAGAGCGGGTTCTGTTAGAATATCGCATTGGACATCACAGCTACTCGCTCTTCACGATCAAAGACCTCTTTGCCGCTGACTACGCCTTTTCTGAAGAAGGGTGGGGTAATATAATGGGGGATATTGCCGAACGCATTTCACGGCGCGTGACAAAGTTTTTCCTTAAACACCACTCACCCGAAGGAAACACCGGGGGAATATTTGACAAGCGATTCAATCCCCAAGAAAAAAATGGGTATATCATTACTCACAATGAACAGTATCTCCTTAAAATTCAGAACTATCCAAATCTGATTATTCTCAAAAACTCCCCCGAAGCTGCGTGGGAGTACGAAAACATAAAAGAGCTGGATGGATTTTTTGATTATCGCTACCACGGAGATCGGCATATTATCGTTTTGGAAAGCAAGTTGGATAAACTTCACATCAATGTCGACAAGCTCAAACAGAATCTCTTTACTCCCCTGAAATCACTATTCCCCGATTCGAAATTCCATTACATACTCTTTTCCAATAGCCATTCGCTGTTTCGAGAAAACAGCCGCTACAAGATTCTGAGAAGCCGTCCCTACGAAATTTTTAAAGCACTGAAAGAAGATGGAGTGGGGACTCTTTTTTTCTCATTTAACGAACAGTATCACGAGTTTGAACAAGCGGCAAAGCACCTGATTACTCAGTACCGAATGATTTCACATCAGAATGTCGATTTGTACGGAAGAATTACTATGGGACATAACGAGATACATCTCTACGACAGCGGGGAACACCCATTTATGACCCTTCAGCGCGATCCATCAACAGGACTTTGGCGGGAACAATATCCGGTGCGATTACCGTTTCAATAAGAGTTCGCGAATCGCCGCCTGCATCTCTTCAACCGTATATGGTTTCTGAAGAAAACCAGCCACGCCCATTGCAATAAGTTCATCAATTCGTTCATCTTTCCGAAATCCCGATGAAATCAAAACTGGAATATCCGCACGAATCTTTTTCAATTCAACATAGGTTTCTCGTCCACCTAAAATCGGCATAACAAGGTCAAGAATCACCGCATCAATCGAATCGGCCTGCTCTTCAAAAATATCCACCGCTTCCCCGCCGTTTTCAGCGAGGAGAACGGTATGCCCCGCAGCTTCAAGGCATCGGGCAGCGATTTTACGAAGTACTGGCTCATCATCGACAACCAGAATTTTCGCGGGAATAGCAGCAAACTCCGGCTCATTTGAGTCACCATTTTCTGAGACATTTTCGGGGACACTGTTTTCCATAGGAAGGTAAATACGGAACGTTGTTCCTACCCCAACTTCACTGTCAAATTCAACAAAGCCATAGTGTTCTTGGACAATGCGATAAATCATTGACAAACCTAGACCTGTGCCAACCCCCTTCGCTTTTGTCGTGAAAAAAGGGTCAAAAATCTTGGCGTAGTTTTCACGGGGAATACCAACTCCGGTATCGATAATCGTTAGTTTCCAATACGCCTGTTCGAACGCAGCCGGGTGAATCTTCCGAAACTTTTTGTCAACAACGAGAAGCTCATTTTTCACGATCAATGTTCCGCCAATGTTTTCATTTTCTGATCGCATAACCGTCATCGCATGCACCGAGTTCATCATAAAATTGAGTACAACCTGTTCTATCTGAACAGAATCGGCCTTAGTGAATGCTTTTCCTTCACACAGTTCAATGGAGATGGTAACCCTTTTATCAAAAGATGCTACAGCCATTCCTGCAGCTTGTCTGACCACGCGATTCAGATCAATCACCGCAAAATTATACTCCTGTTTACGAGACAAAAGGAGTAGTTGTTGCACCACTTTTGCCGCTCGTGTTCCCGCTTCTTGCACGGTGTCGAGAAAAGGCATGAATTCTTCACGGGTAACCGTTTCATCATCTTTGTGATCCATGCGAAATAGCGATGAAATACTTACGATCCCGGCAAGAATATTATTAAAATCATGAGCGATTCCACCGGCAAGATGGCCAACAGTTTCCATTTTTTGCGCTTGAAGTAACTGTTGGTTCTGAGCTTTCATCAACTGGTCTGTTCGGACCCGTTCGATGCTTGCACCGGTTACTTCTGCAAACATTACCAAAAGATGTAACTCTTCATGGTTCCAATTATAAGTACTAATCAAAAGTTCACACTCAAGAAAACCGATAAGTTCCCCTTTGATCTTCAACGGCTGAAAAACAATTGAGTGAACTCCTGCTGCCGAATCACTCCAAAATTGACGTTCACTATCCTCGGGGAAATCGTTCATAGAGCTAATAACAACTGAATCTTCGGTTGACAAGCGATCAATCAACCAGGGAAACTGATTAGGAAGAATTCCTTCATCTGAAAAATTGCGCGTAGGTAAGCCACTTCTATTCCACTGAGCAAATGGAAAAAACCGCGTTTTCCCTTCATTGAAAAGAAACAAATGCGAACGATCAGATTGAAGAAATACTCCTAACTTCCGCAAGGATTCATTCACAAAATTCTGGAAATATTCATCTTTTGCCGTCGTCAGTATACTAGACACATCAGCAATTAACTGCTCCATCTCGATTCGCCGGTGAAGTTGATGAGACATCGTTTGAATCGATTGCACAATCGGTCCCAGTTCACCATCAGTTCGCAACTCATAAAACTCCTGGTTGTCTACCCACTCTTGGTGCAAAAATGAGTTCAACAATCTAATTTTTCGCAGATGCTCTTTTTGAATCACCGCGATAATTCCAATTATTATGCCCGTGGAAACCAAAAAATGAATAATAAAAAAGGAAGCACGGTGAGTATCATCGGGGTGATAAATGAGAGTTAAATAGATTGAAATAGTGAGAGATATCGCAATTGCAATTCCCACATGCTTTGAGACAATATATTTATGGATACTTTTATTGGTTTGCATAGAAAAACTACCCCGTTAAAGTCGGTCTCTATTATACCTTTTTGGCGTTTATACGCAACTTTTATTTACAGGAGAACCAAATGTCTTTTACCCATGGAAATATTTTCGCTGCGATACCGGGCAACGATTCGGAAGAAGTATTTGAAACACTTACACAAAAAGGTACAACTCGAGTTGAACGAATCATTTCTACAGGTCAGTCATCACCTGCAGATTTCTGGTATGATCAACAGCACGACGAATTTGTTATTTTATTGAAAGGAAAAGCAGTGATTCGCTTTGAATCGGATCCAGAACTTCACACTCTAACCGCAGGAGATTACTACCATATACCAGCTCACACTCGCCATCGCGTTGAATCAACTGACCTCGCCGAAGAAACAGTATGGCTCGCCTTTCATTTTTAATCAAAAAAAGATATTGCACTATTTCCCCGACATGATATACTCGTAGCAAATAATCTGCGGGAGATGTAATGCGAAAAGTA
>DYSA01000502.1 GCA_020726425.1 Fibrobacter succinogenes
GAGTAATAAAATTGATGGTTCGATAGAGTAATTTGTAGAATACCACTTGGTTATACATGATTTTCGCCAACTCTCGTGATGGGATAGTATATTTTTACTTCAAAAGTAAAATAGTATGCGGAAAGTGAGTATCTTGAATGAATTATCTTTTCATCTGTACCGGAAATATTTGCAGAAGCGCAATGGCTGAGGGTATTGCTCGCCAACTCAATAATAATGGAAAAATTTCGTTCAAATCAATGGGAACCGGCTGTCGCCCCGGCATGCCCGCTGATCCATCGGCCGTTGCAGTGTGTCGCGAACATGGAATTGACATAAGTTCTCACATCGCAAGAGGATTGAGTTTACCAGAACTGATTCATGCAGAGAAAATTTTCTGTATGGATCGCGGTCACCTCAAATACATATCTTCGCTCTCCCCGCAAATTTCGGACAAAACGATTCTTTTGACCGATTTTCCGAGCAAGCGGTTGTTTCAAAAAGATATTCCTGATCCGTTCAAAAAATCTCTCTCCGTATTTCGTAAAAACTTCGAAATGATTCATCGAAACCTCGAACGAATCATCTCTCATCTGTAAAAAAAGAGAAACGATTTCACAAAAAAAGATCCGGCTCGTCTGAACCGGATCTTTTTAATTTTTTAGTGAGTCACAATCGTTCTACTTACAGTGAGGGCCTTTTCCTTCAGTGCATCTCGGACCTTTTTTTCATTCCTTGATGATTACCCATTTTGCCATTTCCCCGTTTCTCTTTGTCGAGAAATTTAACCCACTGATCTTTGTTCATAATCTTTTTGATCTCCAGCAGATGATCGACCCGTTTCTCCTGAAGTTGTTTGTGAAGATCTGCGATTTTTGTCGATTCTTTGCTTATTGCACCGCGATCTGGTGCATCTGCTTTTAACAGTTCATCAATCTTCGACCGAACCGAATTTACTTGCTGCTGAAGTGGAAGAACTTCTGCGAGATGTTTTGCCCGCAATACCGCAAGTTGATTCATCTGATCCTGATTCAAACCCAGTTCATCGACCATTTTTGTATGCTGTTTTCCATGGCCGTTGCCTTGACCATTCCCATTGCCATTCTGAGCCATCACTGGCGAAAGTGCAAGCATCGCCACAACTGAAGCCGCTATTATTTGTGTTAATTTCATTCTGTTCTCCTTGATTCAATTTCATTTTATTAATCAATATTTCAATCCGACTCGTACGCATCGGACTGAAATGGTTATTTACTCTTCAAATAGAGACGACAGTGGATCGTATTCGCTAAACTCAAACTGTTCATCATTATAGGCGACCACTTCTGCGGAAGAAGCAATTTCATTTCGTGGAATAGCCACGATAATCGCAATAACAACGACAGCCGCCGCAACGGTTCGAACAACAATCCGTCGAACGGCAACTCTTCGCGAAACACCAGTGAAAATCCGGTCGAAATCCGGCATCTCCACTGAACCGATCTGGTCTATAAACTTACTCATACAGTTCTCCTTTCCACTGTGTGCGGATTTTCTCTTTGAGCCGACTCACGGCTGTGCGAAGTGATCCGCTGGTTTGCCCTGTGATCTGAGCCAACTCTTCAAACTGAAACCCATCGACTTCGCGACTTACCAAAAGAAATCGTTCCTCTGCGGTCAAAGATCCCAATACTGATTCAACGGTTTGTTGAAAATCATCAGATTGAACAGCGGAATCAACATCAAGAGCGATCTCCCACGCCTTTCGTTTCGATCGACGGATCCGCGCTTTTACCGCCATGCGCCACGCAATTCTGTAGAGCCACGTCGAAAGAGCCGATTCACCTTTGAATTTCGGAAGTGATCGATGAACTGCCACAAAGAGATCCTGAAGAATCTCTTCGGCCAAAACGCGATCATTGTCCACGGTTCTGAGAATTATTCGCCAGAGAACCGGAGCATAGTGATCGTAGAGTTTTCGAAAACCCGCCGAAGAGTTTCGCGCTCGTACCATCTCTTCTGGTGAAAGTTCAACCATGCTGTTCTCCTTTTTCAACTCATTAGTTGCGAGTAGCAGTTATAATGTTACAAAAAAGTTCAACTTTTTTACAATGAAAAGACCATTTATCAAAAAAGGGAAGCAAAAAGCTCCCCTAACTCACTGAAATAACTACTATTATTACTTCGCGGGGCAAATCTGATACTCTGAGGAT
>DYSA01000503.1 GCA_020726425.1 Fibrobacter succinogenes
TTGAAGCTTCAGTTCACCCAAGTTAGACTACTGCCTAAACTGGGCAATCGGGTTAACATTTAGGTTGAAGATTATGCTCTTTCCTGCTGACCAGAATTGTGGCAGAACGTACTTTTCTGCAAATTGATGCTCTTTTAACTGAGGATACTATGATTAAACCGGAACTTCTCGCCCCGGCGGGTAATTTTGAAACACTTCACGCTGCATTTTTACACGGCGCTGATGCGGTCTTTTTAGGCATGGGAACACTCAATCTTCGCGCATATTCAGAAAACTTTTCTGTTGATGACCTGCCGGAAATCATGAGAATCGCCGGTGAATATTCAGGAAAAGTGTATCTCGTGCTAAACACAATGCCCAACGATGATCAAATAATCGAAGTTGAACAGTTCTTGATTCAACTGGCAAACTCACCGATTAAACCCTCGGCGATGATCGTTTCAGATCCCGGAGTGATACGTCTTTGCGGAAAAATTGTTCCAGAAATTGAACTTCATCTTTCAACTCAGACCGGAACATTCAACAGTGAATCATTAAAATTCTGGGCTGAACAGGGCATAACGCGAGTCGTGCTTCCTCGAGAATTTTCACTGGAACAGATTGCTCATTCGGTGTCACAAGAGATTTGTGAAATCGAAGTATTTGTACATGGAGCGATGTGTGTATCGGTTTCCGGGCGATGTCTTATGGGAGCGTATATCAGTGGCCGCCATCCAAATCACGGTGAATGTTCACAGCCTTGTCGGTTTAGTTACGACATCGTTGCTCGCGACGGTGCGGGAAATCTCATGCCGGACAAAGGTTTTTCTGTGGAAGAAGAAAACGGAACTGCCTATATTTTTAATTCAAAAGATCTTAACACCTTAGAGATTATTCCACAGTTGATTGAAACCGGTGTACACTCTCTCAAGATTGAAGGCAGAAACAAGTCGGTGCACTATGTTTCTTCGGTGATCAAGGCATATCGTGCGGCAATTGATGGCTATTTTGAAAAGGGCGATTCGTATGTTCTTCCCGAATCATATCGAACTGAACTGGAATTGCTCGATCATCGTCCCTACACAACGGGATTTGTTGGTGGAGATGCTCAAATGCAATCAGTCTCGTTTGCGAAAGAGAAAAGTAAGATTCGGGTGGTTGGAGTTGTCAAAGAAGTTCTTCCTAATTGTGTGGCCGTGGTGGATGTAAAGAATCCGTTCAAAACTGAAGAGTTATTGTCAATTCTTCCTGCTAATGCAAAAGTTGCTCCCTATAATCTCGCATTTACTGAAATCGTGGATCTTTCTGGGAACAGAATGAACACGGCGATAACGAATCGGGTGGTGTGTGTCAAAAATTCGAGCGAAAATAAACTCAAGGTTGGCGATATGATCCGGCGAGTTATTGGATAACGTTCAAATAGTTCTGTGCTTTATACGTAAACAGCCCTGATTAGAATCAATCAGGGCTGTTTATATTTTATCTCTGTAATTTTGGGTTACATGATGTATCCAAAAATCAAGAAAAGGAAAAAGGAGATAACCGCAGTTAAGAGTCCGAAAGGCATCTGAGTTATTGAATGGCGATAGTTATCACACCCCGTAGCTGCTGAAGTGAGAATCGTTGCATCGGCGAAAAAGCAGACATGACTTCCGAATACTCCCGCCGAAAGAAGTGCCGCAATCGTCAGGGGCATGTTCGCGCCAACTCCCATTGCCAATGGAATAACAACCGGAAGAGCAATGATATACATTCCCCTGTTAGTTCCCGTAATAAACTGTTGAGCCGAAAGAATTACGAAGATCACCGCCGGGAGAAGTTCCGGAGTCATCACCGATTTGGCAGAACTTATCACGTACTCCGTAAAACCGATTTGTTCATTGGTTTCCGCGAATATGAAAGCGAAGAGCATTAGGAGAAGCGGGTAGATCATGTTCTTGAATCCCAATATTGCAACTTCGGTAAACTCTTCCGCAGCCATAATTCGTTGAGGAAGATAGAACACGAGCATAAACACCAGAGTCATCAGCACTCCGGCGAGCATGTCAGCACCAATGGAAATTTTTCCGTTGGTGTATGGTTGAACGGAGAATGGAGCTGGTAATTGAAAATCTACCTTTTCCCTTGTTTTGAGTTAGGCTAATGCTGCTGAAAAAATGTGTAATCTATCTATTTTTATCTATAC
>DYSA01000040.1 GCA_020726425.1 Fibrobacter succinogenes
GATCTGGCCTTTAACCGCTTCGTACGCCTCGATAACGCCATCGGGAACGTCAATTCCCAACTCTTTCTGCGCTTTCATCACGGCGATCCAGAGATCGCGTTCGATAATCACACGACCTTCGCCAGACCAAATATCTTTCATAGCCGCCGAGGCGTATCGTTCTGCGAGTACATTGCTGATCTTACTCATCTATCATCCTTTTTTAAGTTTATTCTCGACGGGAAAATAGGTTCTGCGGGATATTTTTAAAAGTTCTGAATCTGAGGAATTGTGTTCTGCAATTGAAGAGACCAGTATTTATCAAGGTGTATGGAGTGTTTCAGTTATTCAAATCCATGGCGGAAGAAAAGAAAAAAGCACCTTCGATTTCCCGAAAGTGCTTTTGAAATGGCATCGTTCAAATCTCAGAGAAACGGCAGATCTGCAATATTGATTCCCACAAGTCCAAAGTAGGCACCGAGAATTTCATGTCCCCAGATCAGTGCCAAAAGTGCGCCGATACAGAGATAGGGGCCGAAGGGAAGATATTCACCTTTTTTCATTTTCTTGAGAAGCAACATGATGAGTGATCCCGCGAGTCCCGCAAAGGCTCCAATAAAGATTGAACCGACCGCTACACCGGGCCCGAACATCGCCCCGAACCATCCAAGCATTTTGATATCGCCCCATCCCATAGCCTCTTTTTTGAGAATCAGTTCACCGATTTTCCCGAAGAGAATGAGAATCCCCGCGCCAATCGCCGCTCCTGCAAAAGCCATCTGTGGAGTAACTCCACCGGGAATAAAGGAGATTGCCAAGCCAATAACGAGCCCTCCAATCGTAAATTCATTGGGAATGATAAAATGTTCAATATCGATTACCGCAATGGGGACAAACAGCATGAGCGTTACATACTGAATAGCCAACGGAACAAATATCCACCACTCTTGAGTTGGTGTAAACAAAATATCGTGGAAATAGAACGCGTACAGAAAGAGTGAAAACAGTCCCGTGAGAAATTCTACGATCGGATAGCGAGCCGAAATAGGAGCGTGGCATCCACTGCACTTTGCTCGCAGAAAGAGCCAACTTAAAATGGGGATGTTTTCATACCAAGTAATCATGTGCCCGCAGTTTGGACACGATGAAGGAGGAGTAACAATCGATTTTTCGAGGGGCATCCGATAAATTACCACATTAAAAAAGGAACCGAGAACGGTTCCTAAAATGAAGGAAATTGCCCCGAAATAGTAGTCGAAGAATCCCATTATTCAGCTTCCTCAATTCCAACAACGCCGCCGTCTTCGATGGAGAATAGTTTTTTCCCACCACCAATTTTATACATCCACTGTTCCTGTGTAGCCCAAGACTGCTGAATCGTGGTGATCGATTTGGGTTCACCAAGGAGGAAACGAACAGTTTTTGCCATCATACCCGGTTTGAATGCCCCGTTTGAGATACACTCTTTATCAAAATCGGTGAGATCGGGATTCTGGCTGAGGAATGTGTCTGTTTCTGTGGGATTTGGTTTTACAAATACCTGTTTTACACAGGAAACAGTGAGAAACATCAGTGTCGTTGCACAGAGAACAAACAGGCTACTTTTTTTCATGATACGATCCTTATCCGGTCTATAACGCTTAGAATAAAAGAGAACTACAAAGCTAAAATACAACTATTGAGTTGATTTTGCCGAACTATTATACAAAAAAGCCCTGCTGATAGGGCAGGGCTTATTGTCAGGTGATTTCAAATCGCCCCGTGGTTCGACGTTCTCTGTCAGTATACCCAAGACTTCCCCATAGTGCGATGGCGCTTGGTTCACAGACGGGAAGACAGAGTCCACAACCAATACAGGTATCTTTATTGATTGTATGTCGTCCGCCAATAATCCCGGTGATTGTATTCGGAACGGGACAAACGGGAACGCAATCTCCACAGCCGGTGCACTTTACATTTATATGAGCTTTTGGACGAGCTACAACGGTGTCAACAAAACAGTCCGATGGGCACTTGTACGCCGACGTTAGGAAGTTTTCTCCGGTAGTAAAAGAGAGCACCGGAAGATTGTTTACCATCTTGATTGAATCGGGATGGGAAGCGGCTTTCACACAGAGCGTGCATCCGGTACATCCCACAGAACAGTATTTTTTAACTTTCGCGCCTCGATCTTTGGTGTTACATCCCAAGAAAATTTTCTGAGATTTTGGCATCATGTCGATAAGGAACCGAGGACACGATGCAACACAAGCGGTACAGCCGGTACATTTTTCAGGATCAACTTCGGCAATACCATTAGCATTTATATGAATCGCATCGAACTCGCAAACAGCGACACAAGAACTGAGTCCCAAGCAACCATACTGACACTCTTTGGATCCATTGCTGATAAGAACAGCTCCGTGGCAGTCGTGGATTCCGTCGTATTTCGCACGAATCGTCGCTTCGTTGTCACCGCCTTTACAGTGAACCGCCGCAACCATTTCCTCGAGATGATCCGCATCAACGCCGAGAAGTTGGGCAACTTTATGAGCGACTTCGGCTCCACCGGGGAGGCAGCCGTTTGCCTTGGCTGTTCCGCGAACCAGTCCATCGGCGAATGCCGCACAACCTGCAAACCCACATGCTCCGCAGTTTGCCGAAGGAAGAACCGCTTCGAGTTGCTTGATTCGTTCATCCACATGGACATGAAACACTTTTGCACCAATACTGAGAACTATTCCAAAAAAGAGTCCTGCCAGTGCCAGAATTATAATTGGTAAAGACATCTGTTCCCCTTATCTCAGCTGCATGCCGGAAAAACCAAGAAATGCAACCGCCATAAGTCCTGCAGTAATAAACGCAATAGGAAGACCTTCAAGCGGTTTCGGAATGTCAGCGAGTTCAATTTTTTCACGAATCCCCGCCATGAGAATCAGTGCAAGGAGAAAACCAACACCTGACATGGTTCCATTGACGACACTTTCCACAAAGGTGAACGGTGATCCACTGTAGGGATTGATCCCCGTGTTAATCATTGCCACACCAAGAATTGCACAGTTTGTGGTAATGAGTGGAAGATACACACCAAGAGATTCATAGAGAACTGGAGAGTATTTGTGAAGGATCATTTCTACCATCTGAACAAGCGATGCAATCACGAGGATAAACACGATTGTCTGGAGGTATAAAACATTGTACGCTTCGAGGATAAAATGATTAATCGCCCACGTAAACATCGATGCCACGGTCATCACAAAGATCACGGCAATTCCCATTCCTGTGGCAGTCGAAAGCTTTTTTGAAACTCCCATAAATGGACAGAGTCCGAGGAATCGGGAGAGAATAAAGTTTTGAATAAAAATTGCTCCAATTGATATTTGAAGCAGACTCATGAACGTTTCCATTATTTCTGTTCCTTTTTCATTTTGAAGAAATTGATCAATCCAACGACAAAGGCGATGGTGAAAAAGCCTCCCGGTGCGAGAATGAAAATCGTCATTGGTTTAAAACCGGGAATAAATTCAAGTCCCAGAAGTTTGTTGGCACCGAGAATTTCGCGGATTGTGGACAAAACAACAAGTGCCACAGTAAAACCAAGTCCCATGACTAATCCATCGATCGCCGAGTTGATCACATTGTTTTTCGAAGCAAATGCTTCAGCTCGGCCAAGAATAATACAGTTCACAACAATCAACGGAATGAAAATTCCAAGACTTGTGTAGAGAGCCGGAAGGTATGCCTGCATAACCATCTGAACAATTGTTACAAATGAAGCAATAACAATGATGTATGCGGGGATTCGAACTTGTTCGGGAATTACTTTTTTTAAGAGAGATATAATAATATTTGAACCGATGAGAACAAATGTCGATGCCAGTCCCATACCAAGCCCATTTGATACAGAAGTACTCACACCCAGTGATGGGCAGAGTCCCAGTGCAAGAACAAAAATTGGGTTTTCAGTAAGAACTCCCCGTTTGAGTTCTGTTCCAATATTGTTTATCACTGAAGACCTCCTTTTTTTGATGCAAGGAACTCATTAATCTCTGAAACAGTTTTTGATTCAGTGGTTATCGCATCGGTAATAGCTTTTGTAGTGATCGTTGCACCGGTTATAGCGGTAACTTCATTTTTTGAAAGAAGTTCCGCTTTTTGATCCTTCGAAAGCGTGTGCCATTCTGCCTTTTTTGAAATACCAATTGGATTTAGAACTGAAATATTCCTAAATTGAGATTGGAACCATGGTTCAGTTTTTTCTCTTTTTGCAAATAGACCGTTCCAGAATGTCGCTTTCGAAACAGTTTCCATTACCCGTGTTCCGAGTCCCGGTGTCTCTTCCTGTGAGAGAACAGTCATGCCAATGATCTTGTTATCAGCAGAAATCGCAGCGAGATAGCGAATAGTGCTCGAATATCCCCGTCCACCAGATTCAAAGGCAAATCCAACGAGATTACCTTCACCTTTGTTCGGTTGTTTAGCAGTCCAAAAGGGGAGAACTGAATTATCAGATCGGATCAAGGAGTCTTGGGAAATTTCAACACCGTCGGGAAAAAGAGATTCCAGAGCGGAGTTTAATTGCTGTGTTTTTTGTTGGTTGATAATATCGCTAGTGCGAAGATATGTTGCACCAATTGAAAGACCAGCAACCGTTGCGATAACCGTAAGAGTTGCAGTTAGTTGAATGGTTGTTTTCATTTTTTCCCCGTTCCGTACACGCGAGGTGACACATAGCGGTCAATAAGAGGTGTTACCAAATTCATAAGAAGGATTGAATAGGAAACACCTTCTGGATACCCACCAAACTTACGAATCACAAAAGTGAGAACTCCACAACCGAGAGCGAATATCGCTTGGCCTTTGATAGTAATCGGTGAAGTAACCATATCTGTTGCCATAAAGACTGCACCAAAAAGAAGTCCACCAGACAGAATATGAAAAAGTGCCACCGTGGCCGCATCTGAAGAAAGCGGCGAAGCACCTTCAACACCACTAAAAAAGAGTGCTAATATGAAAACGGTCGCTACATAAATGACCGGAATTGTAAATCCTATGACACGTCTTCCCAGAAGAAATATCGCCCCGATGAGAATTGCAATCGCCGATGTTTCGCCGATACAACCACCTACATTTCCCCAAAAAAGAGGGAGAAGTGTATCTTGAATATTTGCACCAGAGCTTATCAAATTAGGAAGTGCAGCCAAAGGTGTTGCGCCTGAAAGAGCATCAGCTCCTCCCCACGCAGTGGCCGAAGCACTCGTGACGACAGCGTCCATTCCGCACAATGGTGAAGGTACTTTTCCAAAGAGACCACTCTGTGAAAAAATGGTACCGGTCATTTGTGCAGGAAAAGATGCCATGAGAAATGCTCTACCAGCGAGAGCAGGATTAATAAAGTTATTCCCCAGACCACCAAAAGTCCATTTTGCCACAGCAATCGCAAAGGCCGAACCAAGGGCGGCCATCCAGATTGGCGCAGCTACGGGCATATTCATAGCCACAAGAATTCCCGTGATTACCGCACTCCAGTCACCGATCGCATTACTTCTCTTTAGCAGCTTTTCAGAAATAACATACTCTGTTACTACCGCTGCAATAACTGCAGAAGCGATAAGCATCAATGAGCGAATTCCAAAAAATATAAAGCCAGCGATCATCGCAGGAATTAATGCAAGTACTACATCCCTCATAATATGAGGAACAGATCTGCTATCTCGAATATGTGGTGAAGATGAAATATGAAGATCTAAAGTTCTTTCTGTTGTCATTGCCCGTCCTTACGTAAGCTCTGAGCCCGTTTCGCCGCGGCAATTCGGTTCTTACCCAGTTTGATATAATGAACTAGATTGATTTTCGAAGGGCAAACATAAGAACAACTTCCACACTCGATACAATCGAGAATGTTTTTCTGTTCGCACTCTTCGTATTTCTGCCGTTTCACTAATTTACTAAAGTGTGATGGAATCAGATGGATTGCGCAGGCTTGAACGCATGCTCCACAGTTAATGCAGTTATACTCTTGTTCCGCTGGTGTTGTAGTTTCTAAAACTAACAGTCCAGATGTTGATTTTACAATTGGAACGTCAAGCGAAGCAAGTGCGAGGCCCATCATTGGTCCGCCCATAAGCACTTTTTTAATTGTAGAAAGATCCGTTTCTGCATATTCCAGAATTTCTCTAATCGAAGTTCCAACAGGAATTATGTAATTTCCTGGTTTGTGGACTGATTTACCGGTGACGGTCACAACTCTTCGGTAGAGCGGAACTCCGTGTGCAACGGCTTTGTATATCGAGTGAGCTGTCCCCACATTTGTCACTACACAACCGGCATCCATAGGGAGTTTTCCACTGGGAACTTGTCGTTTCGTGATCGCTTGAATAAGTTGTTTTTCTCCACCTTGAGGATATTTCGTTTCAAGGGCAATCACGGAAATTTTTTTATCCCCGATTGACTCCAGCATTTTCTTTACTGCCGCAATCGCATCTGGTTTGTTTTTTTCAATGGCGATATATGTTTTTTCTACGCCTAGAATATGCTGAGTGATCAGCGAGCCAGTTACAAACTCAAGAGTTCTTTCAAGCATTACTCTGTGGTCTGCTGTTAGATAAGGTTCACACTCGGCGCCATTGATAATTAGCGTATCAATCTTCTTATCTTGAGGAGGAGAGAGCTTTACGTGTGTTGGGAAACTCGCACCACCACGTCCAACAACTCCACAATCGCGGATACGATTGATTAAGTCACTAGGGGATTGTTCTCTCCAGTTGAGAATCGGTTCGAGGGTTACCGTTTCTTCTGAACCGTTACTGGAGATTTCCACAGCCGGAACCATTTGGCCCATTGGGTGAAACACTTCTGTAATTGCCGTGACTTCACCGGAAATTGATGCAAAAACAGGAACAGAGACAAATCCAGATGGTTCGCCTATGCACTGACCAGCTACGACGATGTCGCCTTTTTTGACGATTGCTTTTGCTGGAGCTCCAATGTGCATGGCCATGGGTATTGAAACTTTTTGAGGAGTTGGAAATCCAATGAGAGGTTCTGCTTCGGTCTGTTTTTTGCCATGGGGAGGATGAATTCCCGCAGAAAAAGTGAATTTTTTAGCCAACTTATACCCTCCTGTAAAGACATTTTACTCTGGTTAAAATACAATCTGCAGAAACGTGGAGAGTCTCAGCAGATTGTTTATTTTCAAACGGTAATGATGGGGTAGATTTCTAAAAAACGATTTTTTGTTTCACTTCATCGGCGCTGTTTTGACCCAAAAGTGAAGCAATAATTGACAGGCCAAACTCAATTGAACTTCCCGCCGCACGTCCTGTAATAACATTTCCCGAAATGACTACCGGTTCATTGGTAAAGGTGCCATGGGAAATCTGCTCTTGTACACTTGGATAGCAAGTAAATGGCTTATTATTAAGAACTCCGGATTTGTCTAAGATCTGAGGTGCAGCACAAATAGCAGCTGTTACGCTATTTTCACGATAGTTATTGCGTACAATTTCTAGTACCATATCAGAGTTTAAAAGGTTCGATGTTCCTGGGAATCCACCGGGAAGTACCACTGCATCAAAGGGTTGAAGGTGAATCTCTGCAACTGTTGTATCGCAAGCTATTGTGATGCCATGTGCACCCTTGATCTCTCTCTTGCTTAGTCCCGCAATAAGAACATCCAAGCCCGCTCTCCGCATGAGATCGATGGGAGTAATTGCTTCGATTTCTTCAAAACCATCCGCGAGAATAATTAGAACTCTCTTTTTCATACGAACTCCTTTAGTTTGTACACTCACATTCGTGATTGTTTTTTCCATTGACGGAATAGAGAAACTATCACTGATTTTTCTTCAAATTTAAAATCGAACCCGTGTTCAGCTTCGGGCATTACGGTATAACTGATGGGTACTCCGTTGGTCTGAGCTTTTTTGCACCATACAAAAACTGAATCGGAAGGGTATAAACGGTCTTTACCACTAATGTAGAGGTGTATTGGCGTATGTTTCATTTGGTCTGCGGAAAGGCTGTTTCCGAACATGGGTGGGTATCCCGAAGCCCCAAGAAATCCCGCAAACGGATGATTTGGAAACGAGGAAATCGCAACCATTCCCGTGGCTCCATCTGATACACCGGCGAGAAAAATTTTTGTTGTATCTACAGGAAATCTGGAAATCATTTCTTCAACAGATCGATAAATTCGTGAAATTCCCGTTTCGCTCCACCACGGAGCCAAGCGATTTGCAGATGGTGACGCGATTATTGCGGGAAAAGAGTCTTCAATAAACGCAAACATTTCCCACGCTTTGGAACCTTTGTCAGTCCGATCAGTTCCAACGCCTCCGTGAAGATAAATAATAAGTGGGCACCGTGTATTTGGGGGTATCTTCGGTGCTATAAAGCCAAGAGACCATGAAGAAACTGCATCATCGAGAATGATCACCGAATTCGTATCGGTCGCTGCTGTTTTGTGTTGTGAAACCGGTAAAGGGTTGCTCGTTTTGGGTAGCTGAATACTTTCCCCTTGCGCCTTGCAGGAAGAAAGTAATAAAAATGAAAAGAGGTATGCAGAAAGAGCTTTCATCCAAAAATACTGGATATAAATTCGTCGCGGCTTAAGTACACTGGGATGTGATTGGGAAGTTGCACTGCTTTGAAAACATCCATAATAACTTCGTTGGCTCCAAATACTGCGAGGCTGCCATTTTTTGCAGCAATACTTTTACTTACAGAAAGCAGGACGCCAATTGCACTCGAATCCATAAACGGAACACCGTACAAATCAACAACGCAAAAGGGCGAATCAGTATCTTTTATTTGATTGAGAACACGATATACTTGATCTGTATTTGTCACAATGAACGGACCTTGAAGAATTACTGATTCCCAATGATTGATTTTTTCGCATCTGATTTCCATATTTGACCTGCCAACTTTGTAGTTTCATCACAAGTATCAAGTATACACTCAGATCGCGATGAATTCAAGTGATCAATTCACATTTGAAATGGATAAAAAATTGTTGAACCTGATTTTACGGTGTCTTGTGCACAAAGGTTATAACTTCGAGATGAACAATCACTGTTGTTTTGTTTAGATGGACGTATTATGAAGATTGATTTGTATGCAGTAAATTTTTCGATATTCCATGTAGTTGAGGAATGAATGTTTTCCGGTAATTCAATGATAATTGATCGATTGCACGATGACTTTTTAAGATATCTGATAAGCTCATTTTGATTCGGAATAACGGTTGTTATTTTTAAAATATCGATTTCGTTAGATCGCGAAAATGAAATGGTCTCATTTTTCCAGTTGATAGGCCTAATCGCTTTGTTGAATACTTGTATAGTTAATGAAACCAAAGTGATATAACCAAGTACAACCCGTTTATATCCTCTGTTAGTAAGTAAAATCACTACAACTATGATCGGAATAAGTACCATTTGCGGGGATACTACTGAGAACTCTGTCGGTGGCATATTTAGTAGCGTTATTAGATTTTGAGCAAGAATTATAAATTGTTCAGTTAAATATTCAAGAACCTTTGATAATGATGTGAATTGGATACCAAAAACAAACAGTGGAATTGCCAGAACAAAATAGAAATTAAAAAGCGGAGTTAAAATAAGATTCGCGACAATACCTATCTGCACGGTGGTTCCGAAGAAATATGCAGTCACAGGAGCTGTGGAGATCCCTGCAGCAACGGGAATTAAAATGAATATCATGATTTTTCGGAGTGTGTGATTTGCTGTTCTGTTGTTCACAACGGTAACAATTCCTATTATTGCAGCGACAGCGCAAAATGAAAGGAGAAATCCCGGTGTAAAGAGTTCTTGAGGGAAACAGATCAGATATAACGTTCCTGCCGAGCCAAGAGTGTTCCATGGGGAGAGTTTTCTCTTTGTAAAAAAGGTGGCAAGCAGAAGCGATGACATAAGAAGAGCCCTGATGATTGACGCAGAAGGACCAGTTATAACGAGTATCAACCACGGAAGTGCAATTGTAGAAAGTATAGCTATTTGGCGAGGTATAGGAAATGGTTTCAATAGTAATGCAATGATAAAAACAAGAATCGCAATGTGTTGACCTGACAATGCAAGAAGGTGAGCGATCCCACTTCGTTTGAAAATCTCTTTGACACCTCTATTAATTTCTGAACGATCAGCTCGAAACAGTGCCTTGAGCATTCCCTTTGTTGGGGAGTTGTATGCATTGATCTCTTGATTCAGAACGTTCGAAAGTGTATACACAATTTCGTTACTTTGGGATCTGCTAAAAATCGTATCGATTGTAAAAATTCCGTGAATACCACTTCGTTTGCCGAGTTGGTACAGAGAAGAACTCCACGGTGTACTTGCTGTATCGAAGGAAGAAAATGAACCGCTACACTGAATTTGTTCCCCTGGCATAATTGGTTCTAAAAAGGTAACTTCTACGATACCTCGACATCTCCCTGATGCTATGGTTACTGTTTCAACGGTTCCTTCTTTGGTTGTATAGCGTGGAGAACTCTGAAAATGTATCGTTACAGTTTGGTTGGAAAAATTGTTGAGTTCTTTAATTTTTGAGGCATATTCTTGGTTTTCGGCAGATGTGAAAAGCATTCCTACGATTAAGAAAGGTATAGTTGTTTTTTTGTGTGCTATGATTGCGAGTATTAGTACAACGACTTGAATCGAAAAGTGAGTATAATCTATTGATATTTTAGATGATATGAGAATTCCGAGTGAGAGCCATCCAAATGCCCTAAGAGCGGGATATTGGTGAATCTGTGCAAAAAAAGGGAATGTTTTTTTCAGTGATTGCTTGATCATAGAAAGCCGAGTTTAAAGATTTATTTAATAGTGTAACGTAGAACAGATTGCTTGTAAAGATATGATTAAAAATGTCGTTGAAAATAATTTGAATCAATGCAATAATTGTTTTTAGTGTAACTACTCAGGTGCCATTGTTAAAGCAGCAATGTTGTAACCGTATGATATTTAGCCAACTCGTTCCAAGGCTCCAGCCTTGGAATGCTGACCGTGAGGCTCTGCCTCAATTAATCGAGGCGGAGCCTCGCGTCTGCGTTCCCCGCGGGACGCTGGGAACGAGTGCTAAATTCATAAAGATTGGTAACAAACACCTGAGTAGTAACATTTTAGTAAAAACAAGGAGTATGTATGCGCGTGATGCTTGTGGATGATTCAAAAACAATGAGAAGAATACAACTTAATCAGTTAAATGGATTAGGGATTACCGATATTATTGAAGCTGAAGATGGACACGATGCACTGTTGAAATTATCAGCAAATATGCCTGTTGACTACATGTTTCTTGATTGGAATATGCCTTTGATGAATGGGTATGATTGCTTGGTAACTATTCGAAAGGATAAACAGTATAGTGGTGTTAAAGTAATAATGTGCACTTCTGAATCTGAAAAAAGCCGTGTTCTAGAAGCACTAAAGGCAGGCGCGAACAACTATATCGTAAAGCCATTTGACGACAAAGCTATCAAAGAAAAACTCGGTCTCTAAGGAGTTCCTATGGGAAAAATTACGCTTGAGTCGGCAGATCAATTTCGTTGGGGGGATGTTGGAATGGGATGGTTGTTAAAGACTTCCCCTGATATTACAATCGCTCAGCGAGTTTTAAGTCCCGGTGTTCGTGAAAAAAAGCATTACCATCAAGTGGCTTGGCAGTTTTTTTACATACTTGAAGGTGAAGGGACAATCTTAATAAACGAAGATCAAATTCCCATTACTGCAGATGAATCTATTGAAGTAGATCCTCTGTGTGTTCATCAATTGGTAAATACTGGAGAAGAAATACTGCGCTATCTCGTCATTTCAAAGCCTAATAGCTTTGGAGATCGAGTAGAAGTAGAGTAACTGTTGGGATATAAAAAAACAAAAAGCACCGCGATGAGAATCACGGTGCTTTTTCAACTCGTTCCGAGGCTCCGGCCTTGGAATGCTTCTGACGAGGCTCTGCC
>DYSA01000041.1 GCA_020726425.1 Fibrobacter succinogenes
TTCATTGATTTTAAGCATCCAGAAATGTCGATTATTTAAGTTGGACTACTTATCTTCCCGAATAGAAGTGCCGCGGATCAAAACAGAAACGCCCGGTCTTGAAAAAGATCGGGCGTTTTTCATGGAAAAGATTCTGGATTTTGGTGAGATTTCAGAACAGTTTCGAATTTTCCTTTTATCATTTCTCCCTGAACCTCTGGAGTTCCTTCCTGAACATCGATCCAGTGAATGAGCATTTTGTCGTCGAGAATATCTGCCGTCACGGTACCCGGCGTAAGTGTAATTGCATGAGCGAGGAACCATTTTTTACGAGGAGAAGTGAGTTTCGTAGGCACGAGCACAAATCCCGGTTTGATGTTTAGCTTTGGCGAAAGAACAATCTTGGCTACGGCGATATTTGCAAGCACGATTTCCCACAAAAGAAGCGGTGCAAATTTTAGCCAGTTTGACAAGGAAAGATCTTCTCCCGGATTCTCCGGTGCAAGTTGCAGTGAAGCCCAAGCGGTAATGATCGATACGATCGCGCCGGTGAGCAGTTCCTGCCAGTGGAATGAAGCGGTAAGACCGATCCAGAAGAGAAACATGATCAGAGATCGAATGGATAGTCGTTTTATGTTCATTGGATATCTCCTTTAGGTTCAGGAACGGTGTAGAGAAAATCGTTAGGATCTTCAGTAACCAACACATATTCCGGTGTCAGTTTCAACGATTTTGTTGGGCAAACATCGGTGCAGAGTGAACACCAGCAACAGCGACCGTAATCAACACGAGGTATAAGCCCACTTGTGTTTTTGGGATTTTTTATCTCTTCGGGAGTGACCATGTCGATCGCCACATTCATACAGATATCTTCGCAGATTCCGCAACCGATACACTTGACTTGATCGTTCACGTGAAATCCACGGTAACCCGCTGGTGTTTCGCGTTTCACATCAGGGTACGTAATCGTTGCAGGGCGCTTAAAGAGATATTTGAGTGCTGTAAACGGTTCGATTAATCCTTTTATGTCTGGTTTCCAGTTCATATTTACCTCTCGATTTCTGGGGGACAGGTGCCAAGTGAGTTCATTATCATTGCCACATCAGCAAGTTGCGCACCTTTCAGGACTGTTTCCAGAAGTGACATGGCATGAACCATAGAGGGCCCTTTTACTTGCATACGGCGAAGGTATTCAGAACCATCAGATGCCATGTAATAGGCGAACTCACCGCGCGCAGATTCGGTGCGTACCCATGTTTCACCTGTGGGAATTTTAAACTGATGATGATTTTTCAGTTTAACCTGATAGTCACCAGTTTTCGGCATGCGCTGAATGATCTGGCGAAGAATTCGGAACGATTGCACTAACTCTTCGCGCCGAACCATGGCACGAGCGTACACATCGGACTCCGTTGCTGTAGGAATATCGAATTCCAGTTCCGAATATTTTTCGTATGGCGCGTATTTGCGCACGTCTTTTTGGTACCCTGCGGCACGAAGTACCGGTCCGGTGATTCCATATTTAAGCGCAGTGGAAGGATCGACGATCCCCGCACCGATAGCTCGCTTTTTGAATACTGCATTGTTGAAAAAGACGCGATCGTATTCGGGAAGACGTGTTTCGTAGTAGTCCAGAAGCGCGGAAAGTTTGTCCAAAAATCCATCCGGAAGATCTCTGCGCACGCCGCCGGGATAGATGTACATGTGGTAGACGCGCCCACCGGTGAGCTCTTCGAACAGGTCGAGCATGAAGTCGCGATCCGCTACGGCCCACTGAGGATTCACATAGAGTCCGAGTGATCCGCCTTGTCCGGCCATCCAGAGAAACTGCGCCGTGATTCTCTGCATTTCGAGCACCATGGTTCGGATCCAGCTTGCCTTTTCGGGGATTTCAATTCCCGCGAGATTTTCGATGCCGCGAGCAAAGTTTGCTTCGTTGGGCGCGGGTGCGGGAACACAGATTCGGCAGACGATGGTGAACGCTTGAGGAATCGTGCGCCGTTCCACCAGTTTTTCAAATCCCCGGTGAAGGTAGCCCACATGAGTGGTGGCATTGACAATTGTTTCTGCATCGAGATCCAATTCCACAGACATGTTACCGGTAATCCCCGGGTGCTGTGGCCCGTGGAATATTTTAACTAATTGGTTGCTTTTATACATATCATTCCCTTTTCTGGGATTTGTTTCATTTTCATTCTCCCCTAATGCCATTACATTATGGGATCATCGGTGGTAGAGACGTTGCATGCAACGTCTCTACGGAACACGCAGATTCTATTCAGTTTCGCCAGATAGTTTCGCCTTTTCCATATCGCGCAACTCTTTCAACCGTTTCCGTTCTTCCGCCACGGACTTCGCATCTTCACGACCGACGCGGAACTCGAAATGGTCATTTACAAATTTCAGCGTATCGAAGTCGCGGCGGTTTGGTGGAAGATCCTGCCAATCTTCGAGGAAAAATTCCCGCAGATCGTTGTGTCCCACTACATTGACACCGAACATTTCCCAAAGTTCCCGTTCGAAATCTTCTGCTTGAGGCCAGATTGAACTGACTGAAGGAAGTTCAGCCACGGTTCGTTTTGTTCCGTCTTCTTTCAGTTCCCGTGGAAGCTTGACTTTTACGAACAGAGTTTGGTTATGCTGATATGAGTAGAGAATGTAGTTGAGATGCAGTACACCTTCTTCGATCCAATCTGTACAAGAGATGGTGTCGAGTAGTTCGAATCCCGATTCGTTGTGGAACCGAGAAATGAGTCCGAGAAGTTCTGCGGTGTTCGTTTCCGTTTTTATGATTCCTTGCGCGTCCACGGTGAATTCGCGGTTCGGGAATCGGGGCTGAAGATCAGTATCGATAAAACTCACGCCGTGCCTCCATCTGAGTAGTACCAGTCGCAGGTGTAAGAAGGTAACATCTTGTCACCAAATATTTTTTTCTGATTTGCTTTGTAGTATTCGATATTTTTTTCATACTTTTCGCACCCATCCGCGCGACCTTCAGAGATTTTTTTCTGAAGTGCCGCGAACCCTTCGATGAGCGCTTCCGGCCGAGGCATACAGCCAGCCACATAAATATCAAAAGGAAGATACAGGTCGATCTGCTTTACCGTATTGTAGGAATCCCAGTACATTCCACCGTTGGTGACACAGGAGCCGAGTCCGATCAGGTATTTCGGTGATTGCATTTGTTCATAGGTGCGGATCACTCGTTTCAGCGTTTTGTACGAGAGATAGCCGGAAATGATCATCACATCGGCCTGTCGGGGCGTGGCTGCTCCGCGAATACCGAATCGTTCCGCATCGTAGCGAGCGGTCATTGTCGGCGGTACTTCGATTGCACCGCATCCGGTTCCATAGGCCAAAACCCAAAGACTCTGTTTGCGGAACCAATTGACCATCCATTCGATCAACTGCTGTTCACCTTTTATCTGTTTTAGTTCTTCCAGAGGAAGATCTGGATTTTTCATAGTCAAATCCTTTGTAAATCACAGGCCTTCGACCTGTGTTGGTATAATACGCCCGCTTCGGGGCTGAATACAGTTCGTTAAAATCAAAAAGCTTCCTGTTCAAGCAGAAAAGCTCCCTGTTCTACAGGCTAAGTGCCCTATTCATCCCGCAAAATGCCCTGTTCTGCTCGAAAAGTGCCCTATTCATCCCGCAAAATGCCCTGTTCTGCTCGAAAAGTGCTCTGTTCAACTCGCAAAATGCCCTGTTTTGCTCGATAAATGCCGATAAAAGTACCCCCATAGTACTCAAGTAGGCATTTATCATACTCAAGTAGGCACTTCTCATACTTGAGCCGGTGATTCTCTATCAAAGAACAGCGTTTCCGGCGGACATGGGATACACTTTCGGTTCCGCGTGATCGCGTTAGGGACCAGAAGGGCGGCGGAGCCGGTGCGGTATTTCCGCACGGAGCGAAGCGAACCCCTGGCAGGGCCCGACGGTGAGCCATAGCGAACCGGAACGCCCAAAGGAAACGCAATTACATTCGTATTTCAAAGATCGAGATCAAATTCTGAGCCGGAGACTCATAATGCATCATCACCAGCTGAAGAGTGGTGACGAGATCTAATTGGGTACCCACAAGGGGCACCCCTACATCTTTTGGATCTGCAAAATGATCGCGGCGATCACACCGAGTACTGCCGGGACTTTCCACAAAATATCCACCGCCTGTTCTACCTTGAACCGCGGGAAGACAGCTCCCCAGAGTGCTTGGAACAGAAAGAGCGCGTAGGTTTTGGCGATTAGTTCGAACCAGTTGCTTGCACCACCCATAAAGATGTTCACCCAGAGAAGCAGTTTCGCGAAGGTGAAAATCATGGACTGGGTCATGAGAATTCCCAGATATTTCGAACCGAATTCGGCTCGAGGCCCTGAATACACTTCCGTTGGTGCACCAACCATATCGAAAGGGGAACTTCCCATAAATCCGAGGAACGCAAAGAGACTGATGATAAACAACAGCGGATGCGCTACCATGTTCCACACGCCGGTCTGGGCCTGAATGTTCATGATATCAAGCAGTGAAGTTGTATTGTAAGTGACCATTAACAGACCAATTGCAATAAAAAATGCGATTTCAAGACCAATCATTCGGGTGAGTCCACGAACCACTCCCATAACTCCAAAGGGATTACCGCTCACGCCAACAGCAAGCGCATTTCCCAAAGGCCCAATCACCATGAGATAGGTAATAAGTAGAAGATTTCCGCTGGTGGAGAGTCCGGAAAAGAGTGTCCCGTGATTGAAAAACGGAATAAACAGGAGTGACATCACCGAACCAGCAGACATGATAATTGGTCCGAGATGGAACATCATACCGTGCGAAGCAGCATCTTTTTTGCTAAACAACTTGAAGTTATCAATAAAGTTCTGTATCAACGGCGGTCCCCATCGACGGTGGATTCGCGCGGTGATCTGTCGATAGGTTCCGTAGTAAATACCGGCGATCAAATAGCCTACGATCGGCGCAAGCAAGAGATTCAATACAAGAGAAAGTGTCGGATTCATGCGTTACCTCCTGCAATAATCCAGAGAAGAAGCGCCACGGCAAAGGCAACACCAAAGAAAAATGCCATATTTCCGTTGTAAATCAGCCGAGCGAGTGACGCGAACTGATTGGTAATTGAGTGCACCCAGTTGTAGAAATGAGTGGTCGATTTTTTCAACCAATAGCCCACAAACAGAATCCGGTGAATTTCGCGACCCACGGCGAATCCGTAGTGAAGAGGCATTTTTTCTGTCGGTGTTTCACCGGCATAGGCGATGTCGAGCCGGTTCAGGTCACGACTTTTTGATTTCACAAGACTGAAAAGCGCGAGGATAATCGCGAACGCTCCGCCGAATGTTTCCATCACAAACAGCCCGTTGTAACTTCCGAGACTGGTGGTGATTATCGCGTAACTCCCCTGCAGAATCGGTTCGAGGCCGATTTCCGTGAGAATCGGATTGATCACTGTAAAGAGCGCCGACGGGAACATACCGATCGCCATGAGAAGTCCCAGCGGAACAACAAGCGCGAGGCGGTAGCCCCAGCCGATCTCTTTGGCCGTGGAAAGGTCAACTTCCGTGGGGTGACCGAGGAAAATTCCGTAGATCAGTTTGAAATTATAGAGAAACGCAGTAGTGGAAGCGGCGATTACCACCACGAGCTGAAGCACATCGCCTTTTTCTATCAACGCCGAATAGATCAGCCATTTCGATGCAAATCCGCCGAGCGGTGGCATTCCTGCAAGGGCGATGATTCCCATGAGCACGGCGATAAAACTGAACGGCATCTTGTAGATCAATCCGCCCATCTGATCGAATCGCGTCTTGCCGGTTCGGGCGATGATTCCCGCTACCACGGTAAAGAGGAGAATCTTGATAATCGTATGGTTGACCGCGTGGAATATTCCGCCGGCAACGCCGAGAGAACTGCCGAGCGCAACCGCCGTAACGATGTATCCCACTTGAGAAATAGACGACCAAGTAAGGAGCCCCTTGATCTCTTCTTCGCGAATCGCACGAAACGTTGCAAAGAGCGAAGTGAGCGTTCCAAGCCACGCGATTATCGTGGCAAAGAGCGTTTCGCTGATTGGTAAGAGCGTGATTGCGAGAATTAATCCAAACACACCGGCCTTGCTGAGCGCCGCGGACATAAATCCTGTAAAAAGATCGGGAGATTCGCTATACGCCGAAGGAACCCATCGGTGAAATGGCATGGTTCCGGACTTGAGAAGAAATCCGATTAGCATGAATGGAACGCCAAGGGCCGCTGATTCACGAGTAATCGAACTGATTAGAAAACTATTTTCATGAGAACCAATCAGTATGATTCCCGTAAGAAGTGTTGCCGCTCCAAAAAGACTGAACACCAAATATCGCCGCGCCGCCTTGTGATCTTTTTTTCGGAACAGAAGCGGGATGTACGATCCCCACGTCATGATTTCCCATCCGATAAAGAGGGTGATCAGGTCGCCGGAGAAAAGTGCGATTCCCATGCCACCCGCGGCAATCATGGTGAATGGTTCTTCGTTTGATTTGCTGTTGAGAGTCGCCAATCCGTAGACGAAAAGTGTCAAAAGAAGCATGGCGAAAAAGATCAACCGAATCGGCGAAATGATAGCGGTCAGTTCCATGGAAGGAATCCCGATCCAATCGAAACTGATCATACCCGTGTACGCCGGCGTGTATGCGAAGAGTCCGATTGCCAGAGCCACGCCGATTAGTGGGAATAGTTTCCCAATCGATTTTGGAGTGAACAAGCCGAGAACTCCCAGTGCCACAAAAAAGAGCGGAGTTAGTATAAAGAGCGTATCGTTCACTGAGTACCTCCGTTCAGATCCGTGGATTCAATTGTCGCTGAACCGCCGAGCACATTTGTTCTATAGGATTGAATATCAACCAGATCATTGGCAACTTTGTCCGTAAGGGAAAGAATCGCTTTCGGGTAAACTCCTCCGGCGATCACAAGGATCAGGGGAAGAATGAGAATTACCGTGTGGATCGGTTTGAAACTGAACTCCACCGTCGATTCGGTTTTCCAGATGAGCGATACCAGTTTGAGAAGATACCACGCTTCGACGAGGGATGCGACAAGAACAAGAATCACCGCGCCGATTCCCACGGAACTGTTGAGTCCCTGAAGAATGAGTAGTTTTCCCGCAAATCCGATAAACGGAGGAAGTCCAAGAAGCGAAAGTATAAGAACGGTAGCAGTAACACCGACGAACTTGTTTTTGAGTCCGATTCCCGTGAGCGATGCCACCGATCCGGAAAGTCCCGCCAGTGCGATAATCAAAAATAGTCCCGCTTTTACCGCCGAATGAGCGATCATCGCCACGATTGCCGCTGAGTGCGCTCCCGCAAAAAATCCCGCCACAATTAGTCCCGCCTGAGCAACGGAAGAGTAAGCGAGCATGCGAACCGCATTGGTCTGGCGAAGTGCGCCCAGTTCTCCCACGATCATGGTGAGAAGTCCCGCGCCAATTAAGAGATCGATTATTGATTGATCAACACCAAAAAGCGTGATTACTCTAAACAATAAATAGAGCGTTGCTTTTATCGTCATCGCTGAGAAAAGTCCCGACAGCGCCGATCCAGAACCTTCGTATACATCGGGTACCCAAAGATTCAGCGGGAACAGTTCTGTTTCGATGGCGAGTGCGAGAAGAATCGCCGAAATGATCACCGCTTTTGCTGCCGCAGGAACCATGGGCATCGTGGAAGAGAGTTCTGCCAGATTGAGAGTTCCCGTGTGAAGGTAGATCACCGCAATGCCAATCAGCAGAAAGATCGAAGCTATCGATCCCGCCAGCAGATACTTAATTGCACCTTCGAGCGAAGCTGTTGTATCGGAAAAGGCGGTCATGGCATAGGCCGAAAGTGCCGCTATTTCTAGGAATACAAAGATGTTGAACAGATCACCGGAAAGGAAAATCCCAAAGATGCCGGCAAAGTGAAGGAGCGCAAGTACCGTGGAAGGAGTACTTTTTTCAAAATGATCGCGCAGCTCTTTTGATCCCGTGAGAAGAATCCCAAAGATCGAAGTCACGAGAATCAGAAGAATCGCCGCCGGTCCCGCATAGAGATTGATCCCCAGCGGTGCCGCGATAACCACGGTTTCGTTGATCGGTTGCACAAGCACAGACGGAAGCATTGATCCTGCCGCGATCGCCGCGATTACGAGAATGATCGACGGTAACCAGCCTTTGCGGGCAATTTGTGATAGCGGCCCCGCAAGAAACGCCGCCAATAAAGGAACTGCTATAAAGAGTACTGGATGCATCAGTTTTTCAGCTCCTTCATTTTAGTTACATTAAGCGTGCCGGTTCGTTCGTGGTAGCGAGCTGTCAGCGCAAGGCCAAGCGCGGTCACGGCGGTTCCGATCACAATAGAAGTCAATATCATAGCGTGAGGTAGAGGATCGACATAGCCACTAGTAACGGTGGGATCTGCCAAAATTGGAACTTTGCCGTGAACAAATCCGGTCATGGAGATATAGAGAAGGTTCACGCCTGTTTCGGCGATGGAAAGTGAGATGAAAATCTTTATGAGATTTTTTCTCGTCGCCACGCCCCACAGTCCCAGAAGAATAAGCATCAGCGAAAACGCCGGCAACACGGTTTCAAGTGAAAGATTCACGCTTCCTCCCGACGCTGAAAGTTGTCATAGATTGAAATAATTTCGGTACCAACTTTGATTCCGATAAAGATATAAAGAACCGGAATAATCCCCGCACTGAACAGCGTCCCAAATGCTTCGGTTTTAATAGGAATAAGATTGCCCAGGAATGATCCCGCAAACCAGATTCCCGAAATCGCCACCAGCGCATAGAGAGATCCCACAAGTCCTTCGAGGAAGTGAAGGGCGTGTAGGTGTTTCACTCGATCGCCCGCCAAAATCAGCAGAAGGGCCATGCCCGCCGCCATTACGCCACCCTGAAATCCTCCACCCGGAGTAAGATGTCCGTGAATTGTGATATACAGTCCCGTAAGCATAAAGTGAGGAAGTACCAGTGTTTTTGCGTGAGCCACAATTTCATTTGGTTTTGATTCAGGTTCAGTAGAATTTTTTCCTCTTCCCAAAATCATTCCAAGAGCAGCCGCCACCAAAAAGAGCACCGAAACTTCGCCGAGTGTGTCCAATCCTCGAAACCAAACCACTACGGCAGTTACGGCATTCGGTGCCCCAGACTGAGCCGGTGCCTGAACGAGAAGAGATTCTCCGACTCGTTCAGAACGAATTGATTCGTGGCCACTGATCGCCGGAAGAATTGCAAAGAAAAGTCCACCAAAAACGATTGCCCAGAGCAGATGCATAGGGCTAATAAAAAGACGTTTCTTGCCAAGTTTACTGCTCATCACCGTGCTCCTGTTCCGAAGTCCGTCGAAGGGTTGAAAGGAACACCAATGTTACAAGACCCGTTCCTACAGCCGCTTCGGTTAGAGCTACATCGGGTGCTTTCATCAGTGCAAAGAGAATGGTCGCGCCGATTCCCACAAAGCTGAAAAAGAGCACCGAGTCGATAAGTTTCGTAGTTGTTATTGCCTTAACCGCGCTAATGGCGATCATTGCCATAAGGAGTATGCCAAAAACTGTTATCACGCTTCCTCCTCAATCTGTTCTGTTTCTTTGGTATAGAATTTCTCTTTTTCCGCATCAGTCAGAGCGGTACGAGCCAGTGCCGAAGCTGAAACGGGGCCGGTAAAGAGGAAAAGAATAATTGCAACAAATAAACGACCGGCCCAGGTAGGTTGTGCAAAAGCGACACCACCAAAGAAAAGGATTATTCCGAGAGTTGTAGTTTTAGCTGCTGGGTGAATTCGGGTAAGAAAGGTGGGAAGTCTGAGTATGCCTATCCCCGCAATGAGAAGAACGATGGCGCCAAGGATCATAAGAATCTGTGAAATAATAATCACTGAATCCCCCTTTCAAGATAGCGAGCAAAGATTACCGTGGTGAGGAACACTGCCGCCGCGATTACCAGAACGACGTCGATATAAAACCCCGTGTTCTCCAAAAGAGCCCAGAATACCAGTGCCGCCGAAGATTGTACGGTTATTACATCGAGCGCAAGAATTCGATCTTGTGGAGTTGGCCCAATAATGAGCCGGATAAATGAGAGAAGAATTGAAAGTGAGAGAATCCCGATAACGATTGATTCGATCATTTGTTAACCCATCGGAAAGTGTTATTGTTGCCATTGGCAACTTCTCGCGAAATATAATTATTTTAGGATCATTGTCAAATTGTTTTTTGTGCAAGTCAATAGATTTTCCAACTTCAAAACGAAAATGGTTATTGTACAACTATAGTGTAGATTAGCTAAGAGGTTCACAATATTTTATGTTAAATACAGTGTACTTATCTGAATATCATCAAAATTTTGTATGAATAGAACTACCGAAAGATTGATTCAGATCAAGACATGACTTCTACCAAATTGGTATTTTATTCTTAGGTTAAACAAACGAGGAAATAGATGAGTACATATTTTGAACAGACTGATACACTTTTTTCAATCACCGATCGTTATCCCGAAACAATTGCGGTATTCGTGAGCAATGGATTTCCTCAGATGGAAAATCCTGAACAGCGTGAAAAATTTGGGAAGATGATCACGTTCGATGTAGCACTTCAGTTAAAAAAACAGAATCCGGACACCTTTATCGATCTGCTCGAAGAGGTGATTTCTGGTGAACGCGGTGGCATTGATGCGACGCTTGCAAAAGCGGCGGCGAAAGATGAAAATGGATTGAATGTCGTCGGACTCTTACCCTGTCCAGTGAGAATTCCTCTACTGGAAAAGTACAACACCTTTTATGCGGAGTATCTCGAAAATGGTGGCACGCCGGTGAATACAGAGCTTAAAGCGGCAAGCGTTGGCGTCGACTGGGTTTCGAAAAATCTCGAAGGCGTTACCGATCCGAAAGATCTTCCCGATCTCTTTATATCAGCAGGATTTGACCTGTTCTTTGACAAAGAGAAAATTGGGAAGTTCCGCGATCAGGGAGTGTTCGAAGATCTCGTAAAACGCACCGTTGAAAATCCTCTGTTCGCTGGTCGTGGATTCGAAGATCCCGAAGGAATCTATTCGATTATTGCCACTGTTCCCGCTGTATTTCTCGTGAATACCAAAGAACTGAACGGTCGTCCAACGCCAAAGTCGTGGAAAGATCTTCTCGACCCGATGTGGGAACATTCGGTTTCACTTCCTGTGGGAGATTTCGATCTGTTCAATGCAATTCTTCTGAATATGCACAAACACTACGGGGATGAAGGGATTAGGGCTCTTGGTCGGTCGATGATTCAGAGTATGCACCCTTCGCAGATGGTTAAATCTGATAGACTTACCCAGAACAGACCCGCGATAACAATCATGCCCTATTTCTTCACGAAAATGACGAAAAGCGGAGGCCCCATGGAAGCGATTTGGCCGGAAGATGGGGCGATCGTGAGTCCCGTATTTATGCTCGCCAAAAAAGAACGGAAAGCTGAGTTGCAACCGTTGGTAGATTTTTTCTCTTCCTATGAGGTGGGGGACACCATGGCGAATCTCGGACTATTCCCTTCTCTTCACGGGGAAGTAAAAAACCCACTGGAGAGTGGTGTTCCAATGATGTGGCTCGGGTGGGATTCCATTCGTGGGGGAGACCTCACGGCGGAGATCGCTCGGTTGATGGATCTATTTGATGATGAGTACAAAAATGAATAACCGAAAATTGTAGTGGCACATCTGTTCGCCTTCATCCTTATAAAAAAATGGCGAACCATTACTGTTCGCCATTTTTGATTCATGCAGAATGAATCTTATTTTCCGCTCATCATCTCTTTGTCTGCATTTACTTTCAAGGCATCCTTGAACGATTTCTCAGGAGCAATTGCCTCTGTTTGTATGTTA
>DYSA01000504.1 GCA_020726425.1 Fibrobacter succinogenes
AGCTTAAAACCAGCTTCAAGGCATGCGCCGCAGTAGGGAATAGACCCTTATTTCAAAAGAGAGTCATGGAAACAAAAACTTCTCTTCCACACAAAAATAATCTGGTATGCCGTAGATGTTAGTAAAGAGACAACAGGTGAATCAATCAACTCCATTGATATTTTCATGCGGATTAACAGCGGGAAAAACCCTCTCACAAATGCAGAGTTGATAAAGGCACTCTTTTTACATAATGCTTCAAATTCCACCTCCTCAGAAGCGTTTCGCCTCAAACAGTCAGAAATTTCCAGAGAGTGGGATATGATCGAACATGAACTACAACGTTCAACATTTTGGGGCTTTATTGTTTTGCTTCACACGGAACTGGAAGATTGCCTATATTTGTTGAGCCCCCTCTAAAAACCCCCTTGTAATAGAAACAGGGATTGTCAACCGCAAAATATAGAGTAGTCAACACCGTCCAACCTCAAAATATAGTGGTGCCAATATTGAGCTGGCTAAGTTTTTTGACAAAATCGGGGTTTTTAGAGCGGACTCTTTGTTAGTCGAATAACAGAAAGGCGAATTTGATTATGGGAAACAGCGGGAAAAAACGACGTACATTCTCCTCGAAGGAAAAAGTTGAAATCCTTAAAGAACATCTTACCGGTGGTATGAAAGTCTCGGAGGTTTGCGATAAACACAATCTCGATTTGAACCAGTTTTATCGTTGGCAATCAGAGTTTTTCACTCTCTCCGAAGATATCTTCGATCGTGAACGATCCGTAAAACCTCGCAAAGAGCAGGAGCTTGAGAAAAAGGTAACAGATCTTTCGGAGAAACTGACTCGAAAACATGAAGTACTTTCAGAACTTTTAGAGGAGCATGTTGCTCTTAAAAAAAAACTTGGGGGGATCTAAAAGGTCAGTGGGTTCCGTTCGATTTACGTGACGAAGTTGTTGATTTTACACGAAAATGGTCAACCTCAACGGGTGTGAAAGTGTATTCAATTGTGAACAAAATCGGGATTTCCTTGAGTAAATTTTATGATTGGGAAAAGCGGCGCGGGTGTAAAAACCGCCATAACAGCTGGATTCCTCGAGAGAACTGGATTCTCGACGAAGAACGTCAGGCGATTATAAAGTTTTTCTACGACCATCCGCTCGATGGATACCGAAGACTTTCGTTTATGATGATTGACCGTGACATTGTCTGTGTAAGCCCTTCGACGGTGTATCGCGTCCTAAAAGATGCGGAACTAATTGGACGAAAATCTACGAAGAAATCGCTAAAAGGAACTGGGTTTGTGCAACCGCTCAAGCCTCATGAACACTGGCATCTTGATATTTCGTATATCAATTGTGCGGGAACTTTTTATTACCTTTGCACGGTAATTGATGGCGCTTCGCGATTTATCGTCCATAGCGAACTCAAAGAGTGCATGAAAACGGATGATGTAAAAATGATTCTTCAGCGGGCAAGAGAAGCGTTTCCAGGTGTTAATCCGAGAATTATTTCGGACAATGGCCCACAATTTATCGCCAAGGATTTCAAGGAATTTATTCGACTCACGGGAATGACTCATGTGAGAACAAGTCCCTATTATCCGCAGAGTAACGGTAAGATTGAACGGTGGCATCACAGCTTGAAATCAGAGGCAATTCGGCTCTCGTCTATGGATGATGCAGAAAAAGCAGATACGATTATTAAAGAGTACATCCGGTATTATAATGAAGAACGACTTCACAGTTCGATTGGGTATATCACCCCAAAAGACATGCTGTTAGGTAACGGGAAGAAAATTCATGATGAAAGAGATCGGAAGATGGAAGAGGCACGAGTAGCGCGGAATAAGGCAAGAAAGGCTGCGTAAAGGTATTTGAATGTATTTTGGGCATCATCGTGGTTAAAATCACGGAAAAAGATACCTCAATTAAGCATTCGCCCCCGCGGCGAGCGGAACAACGGTAGTTGTAAGTAAACGGTGTTGAAAAGGTAGATTTTCTATCTTAGTTTTAATTGCGATCTTCCATTTGCCGATGAACCAAAACAATCGGGGGAGGGATTTTTGATTTAGATCCCCTAAAATACGCAGCTTCTCTGTTCTTTTAAACTAAAAAGACCCCGAATTGTGTATATTCATTACAATGTGATGTATTTGTGTA
>DYSA01000505.1 GCA_020726425.1 Fibrobacter succinogenes
GCTCCGGTTTCTTTCAACTGGACGGATTTCCTGCTTTGCAGGGCAAACCAAAAACGGCGAACCATTTCTGATTCGCCGTTGTAATTTCACACGAACAATCGATTAATGAAGCGAGTTGTAGGCTTCGCGCGCACCGATTGCTTGATGGTAGAAATAGAGATACTGTTCGCCGTAAATATCCCAGGAGAAATCTTTCTGCATCGCTTGGTGGCGAAGTCCGGCGAAATGTTTCGGATGTTTGTACCACGTTTCGACGGCCCATTTGATTGTTTCAAAGAGCACTTCGGGAGTGGCGAGATCAAACTTAAATCCGGTGCCTTTTCCTGTTTCGGGATCGTAATTTTCCACTGTGTCTTCGAGACCACCAACCGATCGGACAATCGGAAGTGTTCCATATTTGAGTGAGTAGATCTGGTTGAGTCCGCACGGTTCAAAGATCGACGGCATGAGGAACAGGTCAGATCCCGCTTCCACAAGGTGAGCCAACTCATTTGAATAACCGATCCAACTTCCGAACTTACCCGTATAGCGGCTTGGCAACCACTTGATATGACCTTCGAGCGCCGGATCACCGGATCCTACAAAGGCAAACTGAACATCCAGTTCTTCCATGATTCGATCGATAATCGGCATCAACAGTTGATACCCTTTCTGATCCACCAAACGACCGACAATTCCGATAACCGGCACATCGGCGCGAACATCAAGACCGAATTTTTTCTGAAGATCGCTTTTACACAATCCTTTACCGGCAAGGTTTTCAGAACTGAATTTCGAAGGAATAAGATTGTCCCGTTCTGGTGACCATTCATCGTAGTCACATCCGTTGAGAATCCCTTTGAAATTCCCCCGTTTTTTGTTGAGATACGGCGCGATACCAAAGTTGGAATAGGCATCAGAAATCTCTTTGGCGTGAGTTGGCGAAACCGTGTTCACCACATCAGCAAAGTGAACCCCCGCCTTGAGCATGTTCACGTTTCCGAAATTTTCGAACTTCTCTGAAGTGAAATGTTCACCGGAGAATCCAAAGTAGTGATAGTGCGAACCGGGATAGGTTCCCTGATACTGAGCGTTGTGAATAGTCAGTACCGATGCCGCTTTTCCGATAATTGGATTGTCCCAGAACCACACTTTTTGATACGCCGCCGCAAGAGCACTCTGCCAGTCGTGAACGTGGATAATATCGGGAGAGAACTGAATATCAATACACGCCTGAAGTGCAGCACGCGCTAAAAAAGCGTAGCGACGAGGATTGTCGAGGAAATCATTAAATGCCGCATCGTGGTACAGACCATCGCGGTTGAAATAGTGATCGTGTTCGATAAGCCACACGGTTGCGCCACCGGTTCCGATAACTTCGTGAACCGAACACCACTCTTCGTGTCCCGGCCCCATGTTTACGCACATGGTCTGAAGAACTACTTTAGTGGTGAGATTTTTCTTTTTTATTGATCCATAATAGGGAATCACGATACGGACATTGTGTCCTTCGGAAGTGAGGTATGACCCCAGCGATGATACCACATCAGCAAGACCACCAGTCTTTGCAAAAGGAACAACTTCGGATGCGGTAAATAGAACATTCATGATTTCCCCCAAGCTACGCAGATTATGTTTAAGTGAGTATAAAATAAAATGGGTATGGGCGAAATCGGGAAACTATATGCAATGAATGCAAAGAACCATCGGCATTCTCTTTGCTCAACATAAAAAATCGTGTACACTTATAAGACGTAACTGTACAAAAGCTAGCCAATCAAAGGAGATACTTATGATTTTAGAACAGGCCTATGACGCCGTAGATCTTCTCAACAAACAGGATCCTATTTCGGTATTTCACAATGGAATCACCTGGCCCGCAGAACTTCTCTACGGAATTCGCATGACTCAAGAGATCGAACAGTTCCGCCCAGAATCATCAGATTCGCTCAAAGTTGCGGTTCGCGCTCAACATATAGGAAGATGGCTGTCACCTCGTTCAAACTACCCTATGGATAAAGCGGGCTATACGAAATGGCGCACCGAACTCTATGGAATTCACGCAGAACTAGCAGGAAAACAACTGAAAGATGCGGGATTTGTCGATTCTTTTACCCGATTGCCCAGTTTAGGCAGTAGTCTAACTTGGGTGAACTGAAGCTTCA
>DYSA01000506.1 GCA_020726425.1 Fibrobacter succinogenes
GGATGCCAGTGAATAGGAAAAAGTTTGCGATATTTTTCTCGTCCAAAACGTTCATCAATAAGAAGAACCACACCTCGATCCGACTCAGTTCGGATCACTCGACCGGCCGCCTGAAGAACTTTCGTCAATCCCGGCCACGTGTAGGCGTAGTCAAAACCGTTGTTGTCGCTGTCGAATCGGCGGCGGATCTGTTCGCGTTCGGCACATATTCCCGGAAGACCCACGCCAACCACTATGACCCCGTTAAGTTTATCACCAACGAGATCAACCCCTTCACCAAAGATTCCCCCCATGACCGCAAATCCCACAAAGTGATCCTTCGAACCGGAACGTTCGCGAGTAAAATGATCGAGATAGATTTTGCGATCTTCATCGGTCATATTCGGCGTTTGAATAGCCACTTCAACAGATCGATTGCGTTTCACAAACTCTTTTGAAACGCGGTTCATGTAATCGTATGAAGGGAAAAACGCCATGTAATTTCCCGAACGAGAATTGACCACCGTTTCGATCGCACCAATCACTTCGGTGAGCGTGACTTCACGGTGAGCGAGTTTTGTCGACACGGGATCGGCGATAAGCAATTTCAGATGATCGGGATTAAAGGGCGAAGGTAGATTTAACGTCTGAGCCGTTTCACTCATACCGAGCACTTCGCGAAAATAGTGATTTGGGGAAACGGTCGCCGAGAAAAGCGAAGCACTCGCCGCCCAGTTCAACCGCTTGCGAAGGTGGGGCGCAGGATTGCTACAATACAGTGTAAGCGTAAAATCAGAGTCCGATTTTTCGGCCACAGCGCAATAATTTTCATCGAACTGCTCCGCCATTGAACAGAAATGGCGCACGTCAAAGTAGATTTCCAAAAGAGTCTTGCGGTACGGCCGTTTGTCCTTGTGAGCCATCCATTCATCCATGATTTTCAACATGGTACGCAACTGTTTCAGAAGATCATAAGGCGGAACCTGATCAACCGAAACGTTCCCCGTCTGAACCGCACGAGCTCGATAGAGAGATAGAATATCCGTCACTGTGGAGATCTGATCCGCCAAATCGGGAAGTGCCATGCCAGTGAGTTTCCACAACTCTCTCAATGCAAGTTCTGAAATCACACCAGAGTACATCCCCCGTGCACGATCCACGAGATTGTGAACTTCGTCGATAAGAAACAGATAGTTCTCTTCGATCTCTGCAAAAAAACGTTTCAATGCCACGTTTGGATCAAAAATGTAGTTGTAGTCGCAGATTATCAGATCGGCGTGGAGCGATAAATCGAGAGAGAGTTCGAATGGGCAAAGAAAAAATTCACGACCAATTCCATCGATCAATTCGCGAGAAAGTACATCAGATCGGAAAGCCGCGTGAACTCCATCGCGAAGTCTTGCGTAATATCCCATTGAATACGGACAGTCGTCGCATTCGCGAATCGCATCGCGGCGAGCACAACTTTTGTCTTTCGAAGTTATCGTTACACTCTTGAGGCGCAATCCTTTAGAGTGAAGAAGAGCGACAGCATCGCGAACCATCTCCTGTCCGGTATTGCGGGCTGTGGCATAAAAAATCCGATGAATTGTTCCCGTTTCAAGTGATTTTATGGAGGGAAAAAGCGACGCCATTGTTTTCCCGATTCCCGTAGGTGCTTCGATAAGCCGCTGTTCATGCCGTTTTGCCGCAGTGAAAATCTGTGCCATCATCTCCCGTTGGCCATTGCGATACGGCGAAAACGGGAATTCAGTTTCCCGAATCGAAGCATCGCGAATTGCTTTCCACCCTTGAAATGGCCGTGCCCATTCGAGCCAGGTGAGAATCCATCGTTCTGCTTCGTGAACCAACACATCGCGAGTCACCGTTTCGAAATATTCCGAAGGAACGAGCGAATCACGGCGATACCAAAAAATTCCGAGAGTAAGTAAATCGAGACGATGTTTTTCCATAAACGCGAACGCAATAATTTTCGCCCGCGCCATGGTGACAAATTCCAGTTCTGGGCAGAACGAGACAGCCGGTTCTGCGGTAAAGCCAAGTAGATCGATGCGGTTCATCGAATCATGGCGCGCATCAATTACATCAAAAAGTGATAGGTTTGCGCCACTGGAAGAGTATTTGTAATTGATAGGTTCAGAAAAGTGAA
>DYSA01000507.1 GCA_020726425.1 Fibrobacter succinogenes
TTTTTTGAGAGCTCACAGCGCTTGGTTCGGTGTACTTTCCAGTAACCGTAGCGAGCGAATTGTATATTTTGAACAGTGTTATACGTTTTATTCAAAGAGGTTGATATGAACAGAAAAGAGATTCTCGCCAGCAATACAGATCTTATTCAGCCGTTTCCAAAACTTTCAGCGAAAGCTCTGGCAGTGATCGGCGCACTCACCACGGCAATTCACCCGTACCCACTTGAAGCAGTCAAGCAGGTAATGGGTATGAAAGAGGAACTCTCTGCATTCATGCTTGCAGTTTTACGGCAGTACCTGGTTGGGAAAAAGATTGACGGCAGTGACGATACAGGAGATTACATTCTCCCCTTCTTTGCCCTTCGCCTTCTGGGGTACTGGCGGGTTCCAGAAACGGCAGATATTCTTCTGGATATGATTAAAACCTCAGACCATTTAGACCTTCTGGAAATCTGGGATGATGAACTCTACACCGAAGTTCCACCGGTAATAGCGGAATGCCTCACCGATGAAACTGCGAACCGTTTGATTCCTACTCTGTTGAGAGAAATAGAGTTGTCAGACTATGAAATGTCAGTCACCTCTACGGTATTTGAACATCTCTTTGATGCGCAGAGTGTGAGTCACGCCGTTATTGAACAGATACTCAATAATGAACTTATTCCGCTGTTGGATTCACCCAAAACTCCTCGCTCTCACCGTATGAGTATCGCCTATTCACTGCTGCATATCAAATGGGAGCCGGCAAAAGAGTCTATTTTGAAACTGGCTGAAGAGTGTGAACAGAATCGCAGCTTTTTCAGAGAGCTTGAAATAGCAGAGGTCGAAACGGCGTTTACTCAATCAGAGCCATACCATATCTCCTATGCAACTCATAATTCAGAACGGGCACTGCTCGAGTCGATGGCTCAGTGGCACTGCTTTCTCACCGAAGAAGAGTCAGAACGAAAAAGCAAGGCACTTCTGGAAAAATTGGGGATAAGCGACGACGAACTCTGGGATGATTTTGAAGACGAAGAGTATGATGATTATGACGATGATTTTGAGGATGAGTGGACTCCTATGGATGATCTACGGTTGCAGAACACTCTCTGGGAGAGGCAGAAACCGGTTGTTCGGGAAGAGTCCAAAGTGGGGAGAAATGATCTTTGCCCCTGTGGCAGTGGGAAAAAGTTCAAGAAGTGCTGCGGGAAGAAGGGGTAAACATGGAGCAGTTATTGAAAAAACTGAGTGAACAGGGAAAAGAAGTTTTAGACCAACTTATTAGCTTTGAGAGTGGATTTCAGCCGGAGGTTATCAATCAAGCGATAGAACTTCGCGAAGAGTTGGAACCGCTCTGTCTTCGGGCTGTTGAACTGGCTGCAGAAGGTAAAACAGTAGAGGGTGAACTCTATAATTACAACTCTTCGTACTTTTTCAACATCTATGCACTGCTACTTTTGGGAGTGTGGCACTCAGAAAATGGAGTTCCGGTGCTTCTACGTGCGCTTCGCCCGTACCTGAGTAAAGAGGAACCAAAGATCGATCTCTGGGGGGATTCTGTATCAGAACTCTTTGCAACGGTGCTGGCGGAAACAATCTCTGATTTTACAGCAGATCTCTATTGGGAGTTTATTAAAACTGCTACTATTCAAAACGCATGGATCGGTGGTGTTCTTCGGGAGTGTTCCAGTCTGCTGGTCTACTTTGAACGGATCAATCGTGATCGATTTGAATCAATTACCGAGACTACTCTGTTACCGATTATGCATGACCGTTCACTTCCCATTGAAAATCGGGCAGTTGCAGCTCACACTCTGGCGTTCTTTGCGGTTCCGTTCACTAAAACCGCACTGATCCAGTTTGCCGATGAAGTGTCAAACGTCTTTGAAAGCTGGGATGGGCTCTATTTCCCTCGATCATTTGTGGAAAGCTGTTTTGCACAACCGAACAACCACTACTATTACGCTCCTAATACGTGTATTGTTCATCTTGAAGAGTTGGTGAGTTGGCCCTGTTTTAAGAGTACAAAGAAAAAGCCTAAAGCAGCCAAAGTGGGACGAAATGATCTTTGCTCGTGCGGTTCTGGGAAGAAATTCAAGAAGTGTTGCGGGGAAAAGGGGTAGAGAAGAGAGTTTTCTGTGTAAA
>DYSA01000042.1:0-5136 GCA_020726425.1 Fibrobacter succinogenes
TCAAATCCTGAAAACTTGAATATTGAAATCGATGCGAACGGAACTAAGAAAACGATTAAAAATGGCGATAAACTTGAATTTTCCAATGTCGAAAAAGTCGTTATTTTTGCATCTGTGCCATCGACAGATTTTGTGGATAGTTTTTCTAAGACCTTTACCTATACTCGCCGATATTTGCCTAAAGTAAAAGTAGATCCTAAAGCTGATGATGTAAATGGAAAAGGAAATTATGTATTCTACAAGAATGCAGCGTTAGCATTTGCATTGGATACTTTGGATGTAGTTAACACTAAAGAGTACAATGTTAAGACCAAAATTGACGGTGTAGAGAAAACGTCAGATGCGGATACATCGATGACGGTTCTTCGAAGCAGCGTTGATGCGTTAATCAGTGCTGGTGTAAAGTCTGTATCAGTTGATGGGAAAGCACTTACTGAAAATCGCTTTGTTTGGAGTAGCGGTGCTGACATGGGAGTAAAATTCTATGAGATTCGTACTCTCAAGGTCGTAATTGATACTGTGGCTATTGATAGTAGCAAAGATAGTAGTAATCAGCCACGCACTGCTACAGTTAGAGCTACTGCTCAAGATCCAATATCAGGTGTGAATGTTGACAGTGCTACTATTTACTATACTGTTGATGGAACTGTTCCTTCAAATACAACAGCGACAAAATTTGTTTCTGGTGGAACGGTTACAATCACAACGAGGGTAATTTTTAGTGCTGCAGGGTATCGTTCTGGCTACTATTCTGGTAAGAACAACGCACTCTTTACAACAAAAGCAACAATTATTCTCACTCCTAAGACAGCAGTCTACGGTGATTCAATCACGGTAAATGTGAAAACGTCAAATACTCCGGTAACCTATACGCTCAATGGAACAAAACGCGATACAATCGCCGGTTCTTTTGATGTGGTCATTCCGAATACCGGAAAAGTTCAGGATATTCTGGAAGTGTCAATTCCAGCTGTGATGAATGGAAATACTATCCTTCAGGAAGCATTAACTGAAACTGGTACGTACACTCATCGTGATCTTCCCGCGTTGGTAATTTCTCCAAGTGGAAATTCGACAAAGTCTGGCGATTATCTTTTTGATGGAAAGGATGGAGTATTTAGCTTCACTGTTCAGAATAATGGAACCGATGTTCCGGCAAATGAGTTTGACATAACGTACACCATGGGTAAGGATGCGGGAAAACTGGTTGACCAGTTCAATTATACTTTCCCTGTTGCTTCTGTGGATAACCTGATTTCTTCTGCAAATGCATCTTCTGTTACTCTTTCAGCAAAAGCAATTTCAACGAAAAAAGTAAACGAAGAAAGTTGGTCTGACGCCATAGCTATGCAGAACGAAGTGTATCCACTTCGCGCATTGAAAGTCGCATTTACCAAACTTGCCACTCGTGCAGAATCATTCAATTCTGTTGGCCGTGTCGTTGTAACGGCGATTGATACGGTAAATGGAAACAAAGTGATTTCTGGTGCGAAGATTTCATTGAATAGAACGAGTAATGCAGTTACCGCGAGTTTGAAATCAGGTGATACAATTACTGTTACCAGTGACGAAACTCTTAGTGCTACTGCTGAAAAGAGTGGATGGATCAAATCGGCTACCGAAACTGCTGATTTCTATCGTATCTATTCTCTCGTGAAAGATGGAGCTTCATACTACGATGCAAATGGTGATGGATTTATCGATTCAGGTTCTATTGCATTTGATACGATTGCCGTTCTTCCTTCACAGATTGTTTGCGAAGCTCCCTATGATGGTAATAAGAAACCAATCGTTCTTCCTTCTGCAATGAACATTGAAAATGGAAAGGTACTCACGTTCAGTGTTACACCTTTTGGAAATTTAATGGATGATATGCAGACTGGTTTTGATTCTAAGAATCTGATGAAAGTTTCGGGTAAAAACTTCAGTGAATCTGGTGAACTTGATGTACAGGTGAACGACAAGGTTTCACCGGTTATTCTAAATGCTGCGGTAATGTCTGGTACTGATTTTAATGGAGATTCTCTTGACCAACTCTGGATTGATTTCTCTGAAGAAATGAACAGTGTAGAGTTAAACGGTGCAAATCCATTTATTCTTCATATTACACGTGGTGGTAAATCAAAAGCTGTTACTCCTACAATATTAGCAAACAGTGCAGTCGTTGAAGCGACTCAGGGAAGTGCTTATACTGGTTGGACACGTTTCCGTGTAGTTTCATGGGGGGATAGCGTTACCTATCCTCAGAAGGTTGATTCTATCAATATCAATACAGTGGCAATGCTGAGAGATATTAAACAGAATGTTCAAGGAGTGATAAATAACCGTAAAGCTCCTTTGATTGTTACTCCAAAACCTGTGAATCTTGAAGTGATGTGGCTTGAATTAAATCGTAAACCAAATGAAGCTAAGATTTGGAATGAAGTGGTAAAACCTTATAACACGAACGTATTAACCGATAGTTCTGCGATCTTGATTCTTCTCGATCCTAAAACTGATTTTGGTGATGATGAGTTTGAAGACATCAAATCTTCAATAATTATTTATGATCAGATTGGTAACAAAATCGTGAATGAAAAAGGCGAAGGAATGGGATATATTTCAAGCGATGTTATCCAGAGTAGTGTTGCAGATGTTTCTTTCTGGGATCTTAAAAAAGCTGTATCTGTAGTGCGTAAAGGTGCAGTTGCTATTGTGTGGAATATTCGAAATGATGCAGGGCGCAAGGTTGGGGCAGGAGCATATAAAGTCTTGCTCAAATCAACGTGGCCTGGAGGGCGTTCAAATGAGACGAGTGTAATGGTTAACGTTCGTAAATAGAATATTGTATTATTTGATAAAACAGAGCAGCTCAAATTGAGTTGCTCTGTTTTTTTATACTCCGTTTTGCGGACTTGCGATTATTCCACGAATGAAAAATGTGTACGCTGATTCTAATTTGTTGATCTTTATATAAAATGTGTTATACTATAATTATATACTGCGTGGGCTATCCGGCAGGCATTGATTGTTAATGAAGTAGGAGGAAGGTATGGTAAAAAAAGCACCTTACCACAGTTCTGAAGAAACATGGCGTATGTTCCGAATTATGGCTGAATTTGTCGAAGGTATTGAAACGATGGCTTCACTTGGACCATGCGTATCAATGTTTGGTTCAGCTCGAACCAAGCCGGAAGAGAAGTACTACAAAATGGCTGAAGAAACAGCTCGGATTATTGCTTCAAACGGTTACGGTTTGATTACCGGTGGTGGTCCCGGAATTATGGAAGCGGGAAACAAAGGAGCTATGGAAGCGGGAGGAACTTCGGTTGGATTAAATATTGATCTTCCTTTTGAACAAAATCCCAACCCGTATCAAAATATTGAACTTGAGTTCCGTTATTTCTTTGTACGAAAAGTAATGTTTCTACGCTGGGCGACGGCTGTGATAATTATGCCTGGAGGGTTCGGGACAATTGATGAAATGTTCGAAACCTTGACATTAATCCAAACCCAAAAAGCTCCATCGCTTCCTCTAATTTTGATGGGAACAGATTTCTGGGGTGGTATGATGGATTGGATTAAAGAGACCATGCTCAAGACTCACAATTATATTAGTCCTGAAGATCCTGATTTATTGCATCTCACCGATGATCCCCAAGAAGTGATACAAATTATTAATCGGTTTAATAGTCGAAGAGAATCACCGACGAATTTCTAGCTATTTTTTTATAGTTACAATCAGTAGAGGCGTTTTGTATCTTACAGATATGAAGCGCTTTTTTCTTGTCGTGTATTTTGTTTAGATCAGTTCTTTTACTGTCAATAATCGTAACTGCGCACTCTCTGAAAAGGGAGATGTGGGAGTTTATAAAATGTTGGTAACTGGCATGCAATCTGTTGCACAATGGCGAGCGAGAATCTATATTCGGATGATCTTATACTAAGGATTTCGGTGCATGGAAGAGTATGTCCGTCTTATTTGGTTAGTAATCTTTCTCTTCTTTTCCTTAATGGTGCTGTTTATACTCAGCAAACTATTGATTATTCGAGGAAAAATGAAAGTAGTAGAAGAGTACGCCCGTCGGATTGAAAAAATGTATGATGCTGATGAAGATTCCGGCTCATAACATTTTTGCTCACCTGCTGAAATTATGCGTTCTTTGACATCCCTTAAATTGATAGTAGTACATTACCGGTTGAGATTGTTTCAATCTGCGGAATACAATAAATTCTTTTGGTGCAGAGTTGTGCATCTGCAATCTCACGGTTAACATAATACAGATAGATTTGAAATTGATCAAAAAGATCCTGCCTGCGGTTGAGTATCTCCTGCCGGCCTTTCAAACTATTTTGGAATCGATGCACATAAATGATTAAACATATATGGAGAAACCCATGGAACTTATGATTCTGGTCGCTGTTGTTATCGTTCTTTTTATTATTCAGATCTATACGATTATTCAGGTGAAACGCCTTTCTAATGCATTTGCAGAAATGCAGGCGCGCCGTGAAGCTAATCGCAATCGAGATCGTGGTAATGACAGAAATTTCAACCAGAAACAGAATGGTCGTCCAGTAGGAAATGATCAGGCTAATGCCGCAAATCGAAATGGCAATGGCAATCGAAATAACCGTAACAAAGGTAACGGAAATCGTCCTGCTAATCAGTCGAGTGCAAATAGCCCGCAACCTGCAGCGGCAACTCAGGCAATCGCTCCTCAGCAGAACAGCGGTCAGCAGAATAGTCAGCCCCGCCGTGCTCCTGAAGTAGCTTCTCCTGAAAAAATTGCTTCAACGGGAACTTCGCTTCGTGACCTCAATCAACAGTTGAAGCAGAATCCTGCTCCTGTTGAAGAGAAAAAAGGTGGCGAACGCAATGGTGATCGCAACAATCGCCGTCCACGTGAAGAGCAACGTCGTCCTTACCGCGCAGAAAATTCTTCAGAGAATCCTGTACGTGCTCGTGAAGATAAGCCGCGTCGTGAAGATTTTACTCGTGAACGTGCTAGTGTAGTTGCTATTGATGGCGAAACTATTCGTTCGGAAGATAAACCGCGTCGTGAAGATTCTCCTCGTGAAAGAGTGAGAGCATTTGAATCAGAAGCTCCGAAAGTAGAAGCTCCGAAAGTAGAAGCTCCGAAAGTAGAAGCTCCG
>DYSA01000042.1:5236-11779 GCA_020726425.1 Fibrobacter succinogenes
GTAGAAGCTCCGAAAGTAGAAGCTCCGAAAGTAGAAGCTCCGAAAGTAGAAGCTCCGAAAGTAGAAGCTCAGGCGCAAACCATTTCTTGGGGACGCTGAGTTTCGATTGATTTTATAAAAAGGCCGAAGTAGTTTTACTTCGGCCTTTTTTCGTATAGAGAGTTTCGTATAGAGATTTTTGTGTGAAATGTACTCTATCCTTCTATCATCGAGAGTTCTTCCCATCGATTCATTGCGGTTTCGAGTTGACTGTTCGCAGTATCGTATTTCTCTTTCAATGTGCGAAGATCATCGGGAGATGCAGAACCAAACGCCGATTCGAGTTCTGCGATTGTCTCTTCGAGTGTGGCGATTTTCGCTTCCATCTCTTCGAGTTCCCGCTTTTCTTTGTAGTTCATTTTACGCGAACCATTGTTTATTGGTTTTTCAACTGCCGCCGCAATCGCCTGTTTCTCTTCGCGAACTTCGCGCCGTTTTTCTTTCATCTGCTCATCGCGAACGAGAAGATAGTCGGAGTACTGCCCCGAGAATCCACCCAGATCTCCATTTCCTTCCATGACTAAGAGGAAGTCGCATACGCGGTCGAGGAAGAATCGATCGTGAGAAACGATCAACAGCGAACCTTCAAACTGAAGCAAAAACTCTTCGAGAACCGACAGAGTGTGAATATCCAGATCGTTGGTCGGTTCATCGAGAATCAGGAAGTTAGGGTTTTTTATCAGAATTGTGAGGAGTTGTAGACGACGTTTCTCGCCCCCTGAAAGTGCTCCCACTTTTTTGAAATGCGTTTTAGGTGGAAAGAGGAAACGCTCGAGCATCTGGCCGGCGGTAATTTTTTCACCGGTACCGGTTTCAATTACTTCGGCAAATGTTTTCAGATAGTTGAGAATAGGCATTTCAGCAGGCATGTCCATAGCAGTTTGGGAAAAGAGTCCGAAATCGGTGTTGATTCCTCGATCGATCACACCACTCTGTTCGGTGAGTTTTCCCATGAGAAGATTGATCAGCGTCGTTTTGCCGGCACCGTTGGGACCGACGAGACCGATCTTTTCCATTTTTTTGAAATTATAGGTCACATCATTGAGAATCGGTTTGTCGGGATAACTGAAAGTTACATTTTTCAGATTCACCACTTTTTTCCCGAGGCGACGACCGGAAGTCGACATTTCCGCGGAACTCTGTTCTTTCAATCCGCCAATTTTTTGCATTTCTAAAACACGGTCGATTCGAGCTTTCTGTTTTGTACCACGGGCGCAGGGAGTTCTGTTCATCCACTCCAGTTCTGACTTGAGAAGCGTGGTGACTTTCTGCATTTTGCGCGCTTCTGCTTCTTCGCGTTCCTGTTTCTTTTCTAGGTAGTATGAAAAGTTTCCCGCATACGTAAAGAGTCGTTCGTCGGCGATCTCCCAGATTACATTGCAGACCTGATCGAGGAAATAGCGGTCGTGAGTCACCATGAGGAACGATTTATTGAACTTGCCCAGATAGTCCTGAAGCCAGAGAATGGTATCGATATCGAGGTGGTTGGTCGGTTCGTCGAGAATCAGAAGATCGGGTTCCGCGAGAACGGCCTGAGCGATTGAGAGTTTTCGGATCATCCCTCCGGAAAGTGCGCCCATTTTTTGAGTAAGTGGTGGCACAGAGAACTGATTGAGAAGTGCTTTAAGCCGACCTTCAAATTCCCATGCGCCGAGTCGATCCATATCGGCGGAGAGTTGGTCCAGTCGCGCCTGAAGTTCTTCGTTCCAACCCTCTTCAAGTTCTACCGTAACAGCTTCGTACTCTTTGATTACCGCGGTGTGAGGAACGGTGAACGATGAAAATACGTAATCGAGAATTGTTTGATCTGGATCGAAATCGGGCATCTGTTCGAGATAGTGTATTGAGATTGAGTTGTTCGTGGTAATCGTTCCGAGATCTGATTCGAGCTTGCCGGCGATCACTTTCATGAGCGAACTTTTACCACAGCCGTTTAATCCGATCAGAGCGATACGCTGTTTCTCTTCCACAGCGAAATTGATGTTGGTGAAAAGGTCTGTTCCGCCTCGTGAAAGGGTGAGGCTATCGGCAGTTAGGTAGTTCATGGATTCTCCTTGTAATTATGAAATGAAAATACATTCAGGGGATTTGCATTCCAACTCTCGAACGTCACCGTAGTGCTTCGGGCTAAACAGTGTTCGATTACTCATTGGATGAATAGGGCATTTCGTATTCTTGATGATTGTATTTGGTTTGGTTTTGCAGTTTTGTTTGATGAAGAGAAAAGCCTTTGTGATTCAGTTGTGTTTGGTGAGTGATGAATGATAGTTGTACCGCAACAGATATTAATCATCTTCGTCTTCATCATCTTTGTGAATATGTTCTGCTGCTTGTTTTGCCTCTTCGCGCATACGGCGATGGCGCATCATGACCTCTTCTGGATCGATCCCTTTTTCGCGAAGCATCGCATCGATTGAGTCTTCTTTTTTCGGGAATAAGTTCATGATTGATTTGATAAACTCTTTCATATTGTAACTCCTTTTTAACATTTCTATCTCATGAAACGCCAACACCACGTGAATTTCATTAACGGAACTTCATGGAGCGGCAGAACCGCAGTACCAGCGGTATAGAGTATATATTACCCTACAATTGTGTGAAATAATCAATAAATGGAGGTTCCGTGGAGTTTCGTATCTCACAGTTTTGCCTACGCCTACCGGTAAAATCTACAACGATTATTACAACTTTGCTTTTTTTGTTCGTCTCGATCAGTTTTTCTGCGCCACTATCGGTGGCGGTGAATGATTTGACGGGAACAGGGGTTGCCGCTGAAGAGTTGACTATTATCTCCCAAAGATTGCGTTCTGAATTGATTAAAACCAGATCATTCCACGTGATGGAACGGGCGGAAATGGTTTCGATTTTGGCTGAACAGGGGTTTCAGCAGAGCGGTGCTTGTGATGAATCTTCGTGCATGGTCGAGGTTGGTAAGATTCTCGGAGTGCGTCAGATCATTGCGGGATCAGTGGGAAAAGTAGGAGCCAATTTTTACACTATTTCACTGCGAATGATCGATGTTGAAACGGGGGTAATCAGTAAAACATCCGATTGCGACTACACCGGTTCAATTTCTGGTTTGATCTCTCAGGGAATCGCTCAGGCCGCCACTGAACTCGCTCGCGTTTCGACACAACCGGATTCACCGTTCGTTGCAGAGAACAAAACTGTGCCACCGGTTTCCTCATCTGAAGCAATTTCTGTGGGGAAAGGGGATATTCTTTTGGGGGCATCGGCAAGTTCGACGTGGTTCTATGGAATGCAGAGTGATCCGGGATTTCTCAATTCCGATATGGGTGGGGGAGTGACGGTATCGATGGCGATTAATCCCTTTGTCGATTTCATATCTGCGGGGGTAGATCTGGGGATGATGTGGAGCGATGAAAAACACAATCAAGCGTGGGATAATCCGAAATGGTTAAAGAAAAGCAGCAAAACTCAGATTGGATTTACCGTTGATTTTCATCCTTTTGGAGTTCCATCGGTAGTTTCGAAACGAACGGTGCCACGGAAAACGGATCTGTACATGGGAACCCGGTTCGGCCCGAACTACTATGAGTCAACCTACGAATATATCACTGAGGGTGTTGATTCAAACGATATGAATTCAGATACCACTCACTCAGATTTTTTCGTGGATGGTCATGTGGGACTGAATATTATGGTGTTCAAAAATCTGGGGATTAAAGTGGAAATTGGAAGTGATCGCGTGCAGTGGATCGGGGTAGTGGCGAGAATTCCCACGCGAAAAATTCGCGGGAAAGTATAAAATGTGGTTGATCAGTTTTTGACATTTTCCTCAAACTATCGCATACTCTCTTTGATTAAAAAAAATCTTCTCAAGTATAATCGTTATTGAAAGGAACTGAAGTATGAAACCAGGAATAAGTGGAAAGCTGTTTGTACTCCCCTTAGTTGTTGTTGGGGGACTCTTTTTGGCGGTGAATTCGATTTACATGGTGAAATCGGGATATCGTGGAATTGTGTTTACCTTTGGGAAAATCGATGCGGTAGTGGTGGAAGGGATTCACGCGAAAATTCCTTTTATTCAGAACGTTGAGTACGCCGATGTGCGGACACTGAAAGCCGTGGCTCCGTGCGATGCTGCTTCACGGGATCTTCAAACAGTTCACGCCGAAGTGGCACTGAACTACCATCTCGATGCTTCGAAACTGAAAGATCTCTATCTTCAGGTTGGAACCGAAGTGGAAAAGAAAATTATCGATCCGCGTATTCAGGAAGTGGTAAAAGCGGTGGTGGCGAAATTCTCTGCAGAAGAACTTTTGACCAAGCGCGAATTGGTGAAAAACGATATTTCCCGCGATCTTTCCGTGAGCGCTCAGAAATATCACATCATTGTCGAAGATATTCAGATCACGAACTTCAAGTTCTCTGAATCCTTTGAAGCGGCGATTGAAGCGAAACAGACAGCGGAACAGAACGCTCTGAAAGCAGAGAATGATCTTCGTCGTATCGAAGTGGAAGCGAAACAACGGATTGTTCAGGCCGAAGCAGAGGCGCGGGCGATTCAGATACAGGCTGCGGCGATTCGCGAACAGGGTGGCGCTGAGTATGTGAATCTCAAAGCGATCGAAAAATGGAACGGCGTGCTTCCGACCATGACCGGCCAAGGTGCGGTTCCGTTTATCAATATCAAATAAGAGAAGTACTCATAAAGTATAATGGCCAAGGAGCGTTTGTTCCTTGGCCATTTTTGCTTGGTATGCTCGCCTTTGTGTGGGGATCATTAGCCTATTTTCGCAAGGCATTCCCTCGCCGCAGTGGCATAGCGTCCCGACTTATCGCTCTGGATAATAATCTGGAGGAATTTGATCGCTCGCGCAACATTTTCACCCGATTCTACGCGCAATTCTGCGGATTTGAGAAGCGTTTTCATGCGAAATTCCATATTGTCTTTGGTGAATTGCGCTGATAATTCATAACAGATTATGGCACTTTTCATAAGATTGTTGCTTTCACTCTGCATGGCCCAATCGTAATAGGTCTCCGAAGGGATTTTCAGATTCTTGGCGATGGGGTAGAGCTTTTCGATCTCCAGTTGAACCTTATCAGAAAAACGAATCAGGTCGAGGAAATAGACGTGAATCGATCTTACAAAGATTTCTGAAGCGCCATCGAAATCTTTTTTCGCCACCAGATCCCACGCTTCACTGATTTGCGAAGGTTTTTTCACCGCCGAACGAACTGTTTGGGGAATCGCCGGAAGATCATCAACGGGATTGCGCTGGAATGAGTTAATATCCGACCCAATTACCGCGGCTTTCACCGTTGCTTTGTGCTGTTTCGGCTTTGGCTCTTCGGCAATGAGCGGATGTCCGTGGATGAGGTGACCAAACACTGCACCGAGAACAAATCCTGCCACGTGAGCCATATATGCAACGCCAGTTGTTTTTCCAAACAACAACCCATAGACCAGTTGTTCTACGAAATAGATTCCCAGAAACCATCCCATTGAGAGTTCAAACACTCCCCAGCGAACAACGAAAAAGTAGGCGATTTTCACTTTGATCTTTTTGCCCACCGCCCAGAGCGCACCCATCATTCCCGCGATTGCTCCGGAAGCACCCACCAGAGGGATCGATGAGACATTGGCACCTTGAATTTCCGACAGAACAATAAATCCAATCCCCGAAAATACTCCGAAAAAGAGGAAGAACAGTATGTATTTCCCCATGCCCCAATACCGTTCCATCATGACACCGGCGATGTAGAAAAACCAGAGATTTCCCAGAAGGTGAATCCATCCTCCGTGAATAAACATATAGGTGAAAAGATCAAAAAAGGAGAGGTGGTCTTTCACCAGTGCTCCGCGGTAGAGGAGCGAAGTTTGGTGAACCGAATCGATTGATGATTCAAGTTGTGCCTGACGATCGCTTGCCCCGGCGGTGAACGTGGAGGTCATCTGGTCGTATGTCGATTGCCCGCTGGAATCTTCCGTGGCGGGGGATTTTGAACGGCGCATCTCCTTGACCTGATCCGAAGCAACGCCGATGAGCGAATCGGTTTCGTTGAACGTTTCCCACGCAACAATAACACCTTCGATATCTTTTTTAACCCGAACCGAATCGATTTCTACGAATAGGTGAACCACAATACAGAGAAGAATAATAACGACTGAAACAATTCCAACTTTTCCATCGTGATGATCGGTGGATATGGGAAAAAACATTGCAATACCCTTTCGCAGATTCAATCTCTTGTTTGCAGGTAAATCTACAACAACTTGTTGCACAGTTCTGATAATAGTTTGTTTGAACCGGTTTCGTGAAGAAAAAATTCTTTAAATACTCCGTTACTACTCAGGTACCACGAAAAACCTTTGTTTTGTAAGTGATTGATATCCCCTCAACTCGTTCCGAGGCTCCGGCCTTGGAATGCTTCTGACGAGGCTCTGCCTCGAGTACGTGAGGCGGAGCCTCAGGCCGGCGTTCCCAGCGTGGACGCTGTGAACGAGTGCTGAAGCGAGTTTTTGTCCCCCACTAA
>DYSA01000508.1 GCA_020726425.1 Fibrobacter succinogenes
CGTACGGTTCTGTGAGAGGGATGAAGGGGAAACCCTTCACCCTACTCGATTTGTAAAAGCAGGGAGATGTTTGATGTTCGATGTGACTTACATGTACACATGCTGTGAAATGGAATGGCTATGTTCCCTTTAGCACTCGTTCCCAGCGTCCCGCTGGGAATGCAGACGCGAGGCTCCGCCTCGATTAATTGAGGCAGAGCCTCACGGTCAGCATTCCAAGGCTGGAGCCTTGGAACGAGTTGGCTAAATATCATACGGTTACAACATTGCTGCTTTAACAATGGCACCTGAGTAATTACGGGTGATCGTTGGTATTTGAAAGGTCGTGTGTGTACACATGCTGTGAAATGGAATTGTATCATATATTTACGGACAGAGAAATTTTTGTAAGGTAAAATGGTTCACACCATTTCTCGTTAAGGAATGCTATGAAGGAACAGTTTACTTATAATCGTGAAATTCAGGAAGTTATTTCGGGGAAATTTCTGAATGTCATGTTTCCTACCGTGATTATTGCGCTATTTTTTTCACTCGCCAGTGGTTTGGTGCAAGAGATTCCCGTTAAGCGACTTATTATATCTCTGGGTATTTTGGCTTTTACACTTATTGCGATAGTATTGAGATTTTTTGTTTCAAATAGAACAACGGCGCTCTTTTTCTTAGTCACAACGTGTCTTTTCGAAGTTGCTGGTGTGGTAATGAACGGTGGATTTCACGCACCGGCATTTACAGGCCTTTTGATCGTCATTGCACTGGTGGGGTGGTTTTATTCATCTTCCACCACGATTATCTACACGATTGGCTATCTTATCTTTGGGGTTGTGATAGCAATTCTCAACAACAATCATCTGCTGCCTACTCCTGAATTAGCTTCTGATCTCGTCTATCTTACAAATTATATGGCTTTTGCATTGATTCTCTTTGTTGGGGTTGTTGTTCCCAATCGACAGCTTCATCGATCTCTTCACGAATCAATGGAACAGGAGAGAAAACTGAGTGAATCTTTGGAAAATAATCGTCAGAGTGAAGAGAATTTACGCCAAACACTCGATCTATTTCCGCTTCCGGTGACCATAACCGATGCTTTGGGGGATGTGCTTCTCCACAATCGATCATTTTCGAAACAGTTCGGCTACACAATCGAAGATCTTCCCAATGTGCAAACGTGGGTTGAAACAGTGTATGCCACTCCGGAATACGCTCAAGAGATGCTTGCTACTTGGATGCGAGATACCAGTGAAGCAGTGGCAACGGGAACCACATCCCGCACGAGTATTCACAATATCATTGCAAAAGATGGGACTTCGCGCGTGGTTGAAGCGTATATGCAACCGATCGGTGAAACCTATGTGAATATATTCAACGATATCACTGAACGGATTCGAGAAGAGAAAGAGAAAAAAAGATTGACCGAACAACTTCACCAGTCTCAGAAGTTGGAAGCAATCGGTCAGCTTGCGGGCGGTGTCGCTCACGATTTCAACAATGCCTTGTGCGGAATCATCGGTGCCGCGGAGTTGCTCAAGTCTGGGGAACTCACGGAGGAAGAACACACTTCGTTTATAGATTTGATCTTAACCGCCAGCGACAGTGCAGGAGAGTTGACTAAAAAGTTACTTCTTTTTTCACGGAAAGGCCGGAAGGCAAACGCAACAATAGACTGTGCTAAAGTTGTCGAAGAGGCTGCATCCATTTTGAAACACACGATTAATCGAAATATCACGGTCTTAGTTGAAAATCGTTCTCAGTGCTCTACTATTATAGGCGATGACTCATTGTTGCAAAATGCGCTGATGAATATGGGAATCAACTCCAGTCATGCCATGCCTGATGGAGGAGTTCTTACATTCTCTCTTGAAAATCTTTCGCTGGATGAAGAGTACTGTGAAGTATCGCTGTTTGAAATCAAGCCCGGTGAGTATCTCGAGCTTGCGGTGCAAGACACGGGGTGTGGAATGCCACATGAAGTGATGTCTCATATTTTCGAACCATTTTTTACTACAAAAGAGGCGGGAAAAGGAACTGGTTTGGGTATGTCTGCAGTATATGGCACGGTAAAAGAGCACGATGGGGCGATCACGGTGTATTCTGAAGTTGGGCGGGGAACAATATTCCGCATTTAC
>DYSA01000509.1 GCA_020726425.1 Fibrobacter succinogenes
CTGGCAAAACCGGGAAGATCAATATGAAACTGACCATTCAGATCACTTCTCGCATATACTTTGCAAATTTGAGTCATAATTCTCTCCTTGTTTTATCTAATTCAAAGATACAACAAAAACAGACTGACGAGAACTCTTGAAATCAAAAACGGGGAACCTTCGCTCCCCGTCTGATCTATTTAATTGTCACCTTTTGAGACCACACCTGCTGACCCGATCGAACAAGCGTCACGAGATAGATTCCTGAACTAAACCGATTCGCTACCACCGTACCGAGATTCACCCCCGCAATATCCGCAGGGAACTGCGCCATCTTCTGCCCGCGAAGAGAATAGACCATCACGTCGTAGCGTCCGGGAGCAAGTGAAAGATTTGCAAGTTTCTTTTGCTGTTTGACACTTGTCTCAGGATCGACATACTCAACGGCTCCAATATCAACTCGTCCTTCGAGAATCCGTTCACGCCCAAGAATATCATACTTGGGAAGTCCCAATCCTGTTGTGTCGGCTGTCCCGCCGTTGTAGAACTCTTCATCGCCGAAGTACACTTTCATTTGATAAGCAGCCGGAACAGTGTCGGGTATATCACTTCCAATAGACTCAAATGTAAATCCTTTAATAAACACATTCTCCATTTTCCCCGCATACGGTTTGGTCTTAAAGTCAAAAAGGGAATCATCTACAATAGTATGGCTCAAATGTGGGGTTGAAGCACTGTCGATAAAAATGGTTGCCCCAAGGGTGTCTCTCTGTTTATCATTAGTGACCCCAGACAAACCATTCGATTGAAAAGCACTATTTACAATTAATGGAGAATTCTGTGCGGTTTTCGTGCCGAGGTAGACTGCTCCTCCCTTATAAGCGACATTATGCGCGAAGGTACAGTTGATAATCCGCGGAGAACAGTCTTCGCTGTAGATCGCCCCGCCTTTACCTATCGGTTGTTTTACAACTCGATTATAGATAAACAGTGATCCGACAATATCAATATCCTTGACACCTTTCAAGAAAATTGCACCGCCGCGATTGTAGAAATCGGCAAATGATGAAACAGAATCTTTATAGAACAAGGAATTTTCGATACGAATTTTAGAATCACCGGAAAACCAGAGTGCACCACCTTCGTACGCAAGATTGTGCTTAAATGTGCTGTTTTTGATAGTGATTGAATTGTTTCCGGACATCGAGAAAATTGAACTCCCCTGCTGAGCGAAGTTTCTCACGAACTCACAGGAATCAACTACGACATTGGAACCAGAATGGACATAAACGGCTCCGTAATAATCGGCATAATTTATCCCATTAAATTGGCAATTGTTGAATAATACGGAATGGCCTGTGCCACAATGTACTGCCCCTCGAGATAGAGCGGTATCTTTACTACCAAAGTCACTTTCCATTTTTTCAAAAACGGCATGTTGCACCACCGAAGACCGGGTTATACCAGCTTCTAATGGCATAAATCGTATTCCGGAAAAATTTGAATTTGTAGTGTAAAATCTTACCGGTTTTTCTTTTGTCCCAAGAATTTGGAGTGTACCATAGACAAGAAAACGTGCGAATGCTGGGACAGTGAAATAAACAGTAGTTCCTTCTTTTATCGTAAGGGTGTCATTTCCACTAACGGTTGTATTTGTTGCCGAAACAAAAACGGTATCAACATCCCATGTTGTCGTTGTGATTGTTTGATTGGTAACGGTTATTGAAGTTGCTCCTGCGGAACAGACGACAATCGCCAGTAACAAAATTGCTTTACAGAATCTCATGAATCCCCCCTCATTGGTTTGAATTGTTGCGGATAATATAGAATTCGTCCGTTTCATGGTTCGACTAAAGTTTTCTAATCCACATCTCAACAGCGATATAACCTCAAGAATTTCGCCACGCGACTTCTAAACTCTGGACAACCAAAACGAGACTCGGATGGCTACTTTCAAGCTCGGGACAACCAAAACGAGACTCGGATGGCTACTTTCAAACTCTGGACAACCAAAACGAGACTCGGATGGCTACTTTCAAACTCTGGACAACCAAAACGTGACTCGGATGGCTACTTTCAAACTCTGGACAACCAAAACGAGACTCGGATGGCTACTTTCAAACTCTGGACAACCAAAACG
>DYSA01000043.1 GCA_020726425.1 Fibrobacter succinogenes
AGCTACGTGCCTCACTGGTTGACACGCGAGTTGACGAAACGAAACAGTTCCGGCCAGATCATCAATATACTCGACACTAAAATTTCGAGTTATGACGACGCTCATTTTTCCTATCATCTCAGCAAGAGAAATCTGTTCACGTTGACCAAACTCTCCGCACTGGAACTGGCACCGAACTTTCGGGTCAATGGAATCGCCCTCGGAGCGATCCTTCCGCCGGTGGGAATGGATCAAAACTATCTGCAATCTCGCGCCGAAGAAACACCGCTCCAGATAGCCGGATCGATGGAATCGGTCATCGCCACAGTGAAATTCCTGTTAAACTCGCCCTTGATCACGGGGCAAATAATCTATCTCGATGGAGGATTCCATCTAAAAGGGGCACTCTATGCTTGACAAAATCTGTATCGATTCACTCTTAGTTCGCTGTATATTGGGGATCAATCCAGAAGAGAGAATCAATCTTCAAGATGTGATTCTCACCATTACTCTTTTCGCGGATCTTCGCAGGGCTGGTCAATCGGACAACATCGAAGACACCATCAACTACAAACAACTCAAGTTGGATGTGATGGATCTGGTTGAAAATTCGCACTATCTTCTGATTGAAAAGATGGCTCAGGAAGTGGCAAATCTCTGCTTGAAAGATATTCGTGTGAAAAAGTGTTCCGTGAAAATCGAAAAGCCAACCGCACTTCGATTCTGCAAAACCGTATCAGTGGAGATCGAACGGGAACAACCGTGCCAATAGTCTATCTCGGAATCGGATCGAACATCGATCCGCACATTAGCCTTCCCAAAGCACTCTCGATTCTTGCCAAGTCCGTTAACATCATTGCCATTTCAACTCACTTCCGTACCGCTCCCCTCGCCGGTCGAACAGAACAATCCGACTATATCAATGGCGTTTGGGCAATCGAAACCAGACTTTCGTTTGCTCGTCTCAAAACGGTTCTTGGGGAGATTGAATCAGAATGTGGACGGGTGCGAACAAAAGACACCTACGCTTCACGGCCAATCGATCTTGATATTTTGATCTGTGAAACGTATGTGGATGAAGATCTGTTTACCAGACCATTTTTGGCCTTTCCACTTTTGGAACTGGCGCCCAAAATGGTAATCAAAGGACGTGAACTCCATGAAATCTGTAGTGAAATGAGTTGTCCTGATCAGGAAGAGGTGATTTTGACGGAAGCTTTATGCACAATTCTCAAACGGGAGAGTTGAAAAAAGTCGAATGTGCAGGAGTGCCACTTCCTGCAAAAATCGACTTATGAAAAAGAAATCGACATAATCGCCGGTTATTTTTCCTGTTTCAACGCCGCTACGGGACAGATTGAAACGCAGACCGAACAGTCCGTGCATTTGTCCGCGATCACCGACAGCGTTTGATTGAGTAACAGCGCCGATTCGGGGCAAACACCGACGCAGGTTCCACAGAGATCACAGACAGTTGTATTTATCAAAAGCATTCTTTATTCCTTTGAAAACGTTACCAATTTTTCATACGATGTGCGATCTTTTTGCGCGACCGATTTTGAAGGAATCAGTGCGACACACTCGGCGGCAATCTTTTTTTGTAACTGTTTATTCCCTTTTAGCAACTTCAGCGATTCGTGTGAAGTCACGATGGCGTTGTGATAAAATGTATCTCCGCTATATGATTTTGAAAGTTCCGCAAATGTTCGAGCGGCCTGTTCATTTTGTCCCTCGGCAATTTCGAGGCGCGTTTTTGTCCAGAGAAGAAAACGACTTTCAGGATATTTTTTCATCAATGGAAAGAGCATCTTTTCCGATCGAGCAATCTCGTTTTCCCGAACCAAAACATCGACTAACACCATATCCGCGGCGGCATTCATAAACAAACCATTGTCACTGCATCGCTGAAGTTGTACGATTCCTGTTTTGCTGGAATTTTCAAGCCAAAACAGAACGGGGACACGCTTTTTGATTTCGCCGCGAGCATAACTAAAAAATCCGAGATAATATTCCACATCAGCATTTGTTGCATCGAGTTCCCGCGCTTTTTCTACGCTCTTGAGTCCCTGTTTTCCAATGCTCACAGCCGAACCATACTTTCCTTCAAGCAGTTGATACGAAGAAAGAGAACTCTCCATAAATCCTTTTAACATCGTGAGATAAGAACTCTTGGCAAGATCTTTGTCATTTGCAAGAACCGCCATGCCCTTTTCATAGGTTTTCATAAACGAAGATTTCAGTACCACTTCGTCCCGATCCAGAGTTTCCAGACCAAGAGCGGCAAGTTTTAGATAGTAGTAGAGTGGTTCAGTTGCATCTTTAGTGAGAAGATCGTCTGCGATTTTTCTCGCCTGAGTAAACTGGCAGTTGATCAAGAGATCGTTCACCAGTTTCGCTTCACGACGGAGAGAATCGGGAACAGTATAGGCTGAAAGAATCGAGATAAGCAGAAGAGTTGTGAGAACTATTTTCATGGTACGATTTCCAATCATCAAGACAAAACTCTGAGTCTGTCCGCAAAATGTAATTACTTTTTCGATTCATCCGGTAACAACGACGGATAATTGACCTTATGTACGAGTTTGAAATAGAAATAGGTAACCAAACCGACAATTAGTGAGATTATCCCAAAAAGAGGATACGCAATCGCCACCACAAGCATCATGAATCCACCACCGGCTTTGTAGGTCAACTCCATAGATTTTTGCGAAGGTTTCAGAAGGTGAACCAGATAAAATGGTGAAGCAAGGACTCCGCACAGCACTGCAGCAAAATCGCTATTCAATGCTCCCAGTATCGATCCGCCAGCGAGGAAAAAAGCCGCAGCGATATGGGCACGATCTTCGCCAAATTTCACCGCCGTGGTGATTTTGTTGTGCATGCGATCACCTTCGATATCGGGCAATGTAGAACTGATCGATCCGGCACACATGAGCAACACATAGGGAATCGCCGATCTAGCCAAATCAAATGAAAGATTTCCGCCACCAACGAACCACCCCGCCGCAAACGCCACGCCGCCAAATCCGATCGCATTTGTGGCAAAATCCATGATCGGTCGGCCGGTGAAATAGGTCGGTTTACACGAATAGAGCCATCCGATAGCCAAGGAAATAATCGACAAAATTGTCAATGGAATCGATTTGAAAATCAGAGGTAATACCACTGAAGCTATTGCGAGAACAGTTGTTGCGATTGTGACCGATTGCAAAGAAATTCCCGATTTAACCATGAGCGGATAGCCACCATTGTCAGAATCAACAGAAAAATCTTCGCGCTGATTCAACAAATAGGTTGCCGCCACAGAGATCGAAAAAAGAATTAAAAGACCAAAATGAGCAAACGAAAAAGGCTGATTCACCATGCCATGATCATTCGCAAGTCGATATCCAAAGAGCGAAAACCCCCACACGGGAATCAAAATAATCGGACGTGTAAGGAAAAAAAGGAGCACAAGGTTGGAAAGGTGTTTCATAGATCACTCCGATGTAAATGAAGGGTAGATCAAATTGAATCGTTTTTTGTAGTAAACATGACTCACCCCAACCACGGCGAATACGAGAATCGCATAGAGAGGAATGTAAAATGTTGTCATTGCAGATAAAAAAAGTACCGGCCAGCGAAAGGTGACAAACGAGTGAGCACTTTCAGACTTGAGGGCGAACTGCCAAAAAAGTACGGTACTCATGACCGCCGGAAAAATCATAACCCAACCGTGATACGGAAGAGTTAATGAAAAAAGTGCAGAAATTGTGCAAAAAATCGCTGCGGTGAGTGCTGTTTTTTTCGCGCCGTAGACAACAGCGAAAGTTCGTTTCCCCACTTCGAGATCACCGGAAACATCGGGAATTGTGGAAGTAAGGTAAACGGCACCATTTGCAAATCCGGCGCAGAGAGAGTACACAACACCCTTGACAAGTTCTTCAGATGAACACCCATAGTTTGCTCCGTACCAACCAATTAAATACGTAACAACACCGTGACCAAGCCAGTTTCCCCAAAGCCCACCCCACGGTCGATCTTTCAGAGACGGGCCAAAACTGTAGACCCAACCAAGAATCACACCGATTGCCAACAAAACCACCGAAACAGTGTCGAGAAATGCCACCGCAAGTCCGATTCCCGCTGAAGCAGACAGAATTGCCAAGAACCATGCATAGGGAACTGGAAGATGGCCTCCAGGAAGAATAAAGAGCTTCCCATTCTTCCTATCACCTTCAATGTCAGCAATTTGATTGAGAATGTAAATATAGCCAACCACGGCGGTAAACGCCACAAAAAGCAGCCAAAATTCAGGATTTCCAAGAGAAAAAAGCGAATGGTGAGCGCCCGTGATCCATCCAAGCATCAGAATAGTCCAAACAGGAATCATAAGCGTTGGCCGAAAGAGAAAAACGGTGTCTGCAATTGCGTTGCTATACTTCATCGTGAGTTTGATTTCTCCTGTTACATTGAGTAGTCCGTGAAAATAGAACAGAACCACCAATTTCTCAAGCAGAATGATCATCTTTGTCATCCAGTTCAACGAAGGTTGCAAATCATTGAGACGTGATCAGAATGTATCTTTCCCGCGTAAAAATTAGACTTTCAGCGAGGCTCTATGCGATCAATCGAAACCCCCTTTCTCTTTGCAATCACGAATTACCACTCCGAACGAGCACTTAAAGCGGAAGTTGCTGCCATGAATCTTCCGTGGCTTCCCAGTTTCCAGCGAAAAGGTCTCGTTACCTTTAAGTCCGCCAACGATTCTCCCTTTACCCTTGATTCTCTTCAAGTCGATGTCGGTATCTCTCGCCGACTCTGCCTCTCCATTGGGAAATGCAGTTCTGATGCTGAAGCTGTCAAACTGATTCGAGAGTTCACGGGGAAGACACAAATTGCGACACATCGAGCCGTAGCTGATACATCGGGAATCTGGGCGACACTGGACGAATCTGTTACCTACACGAAAGTTAAACCCAACGCGCTTATTGCAACCATTATTCAAACTGGCGAACAAGAGTTTTGGGCAGGAGTTCATCGCAACGAACCAATGATTTCTCCCTATCCCGTTGGAGATTCACAACTGAAACTCCCCGAAGAGTCTCCTTCGCGGGCGTGGTTCAAACTTGAAGAAGCGGTGAAATTTTTCGGTCTGAGTTTTAATAGAAATGACATCGTAGCCGAACTGGGTTGCGCTCCCGGAGGAGTGGTACTGGCTCTGCTAAACCGTGGCGCATCGGTAATTGGAATTGATCCCGCAAAGATGGCACCAATTCTCGACCAATACACCGTGGGAACCCGTGAGCAACTGGACTGTTCTTCACCTTATCTATTCCACTGCAAAAAACCGGCGGCGTTGACCGGCAAAAAAGATCTCGGACGCGGCGTGACGTGGTTTATGTCCGATATGAACCAATCCCCTGAAACGGTTCTCAAGGAGTTGGAACGATTCCACGCCATGTCTCACGGATCGATCACCGGCGTACTCATAACGCTGAAGCTAACCGATCTCACCACCGTAACAAATAAAGATTCGTGGTTCACGATTCTCAAATCTATGGGATTCAAAACGATCAAACTTCAGCAGTTTTCAGTTCATCACCGTGAACTAGCCCTGCTGGCGATGAAATAAAATCGATACAAAAGTGGTGATCGATCAAGTTCAAATAGAATCGTAGAATCTGGATACAAAAAAGCCTCACAGAAACTCTGCGAGGCTTTTTTATCTAAAAAATATCAGTTAGTTTGTTCGGAACGATGTCTTTTGTTTTTTCAAACCACCACTATTATGAATGCAGAATAGGATATCTCAGGCACCATGGTTTCGACAGTTCGACAGATTGTTAAAGATATTCGTTGCATTCCCCGATAGGATTTCGCACGAATCTAAGCATCGTCTTTTAGTTTGTGCAGTGCAGAACCGAATTCAAAATCTTGGATATCAGCGACTATTGCCGCAACTCGCTTTATACCGAACTCTTCTTCAAGCTCTTTTTTGTGTTCAGTAATAAACTCGCCAGAAAACCCATCAAAACGCATGAGAAGATTTTCCAGTTCAATTCGCAATGGTTTCGCATCTATCAACCGGAGTTGTTCTTCTGCCGATTCTTCCCCAATCACCTCTTCACCTATTGAACAAACAACTTCGCTGATTTCCGATGAGAGAAGGGTAAGTATTTGATCCGATGGTTTTTGCTGGTGAGACAGTTCTGATTCAATCTCCGCCGCAGTTTCTTCAAGTCGTGAAGCCCCAATGGTTGCGGACAACCCTTTGATAGTATGGGAAAACCGAAGTGCTTCAGTTGTTTTTCCTGATTCTATCGCGGATTTCAATGAAGTCACAATCTCCTGCTGATCGTGAGAAAAACGGTGAAGAATTTCTTCATAGAGTTTCTCTTTTCCCATAAAATGCCCAAGCCCTGTTTCTCTATTAAGAACAGGCTGAAGGTGATCCACCCATTTTCGAATTGTGGCAAAAAGCGTTTCAGGATCGATGGGCTTGGTGATATAATCGTTCATCCCCGCTTCGTAACAGCGTTCACGATCTTGACTCATCGCGTTTGCGGTCATGGCTACGATTGGTAATCCATCGTGAGAGCCTTCCTTGCGAATTAGTTTAACCGCTTCAACTCCATCCATAACAGGCATCTGCATATCCATCAGAACAAAATCGCATCGATTTTGTTCGAGCCAGTCAATAGCAACTTTGCCATTTTCCGCAATGGAAACCAGAATTCCCACATCTTGCATGAGATCTCGAGCTACAATTTGGTTAATCTCGTTATCTTCCACAAGAAGTATATGAACTCCGTGAAACAGATCGGTCGCAGTTTCCGAAGGAGTTCTCTCCACATCGAACGTTCGATCTGGACTCATGACTCGAATAATCGTATCGAATAGCATGGAGTGACTTACCGGCTTAATCAGAACCTGTTCAATGCCATGATGTTCCGCAGAAAGAAAAATTTCTTCTCGACCGTAAGCGGTTATCATAACCAAGTGAGGAGTTTTAGCCAATCCAAGATTCTGAATTGCCTGTGCTGTTTCGATACCATCGAGATTAGGCATTTTCCAATCGAGCAAAACGCAGTCAAAATCAGCATTTGTATTACTCGCCTCGCGAATGAATCTAATTCCCTCTTCGCCACACGTCGCTTCGCTGACCTTAAAGGTCATCGATTCAAGCATACTCCTTAGAATTTGGCGTGACTTATCATGATCATCGATCACCAATATTTTTTTACCTTGAATATCCGGTTCTGGTGTTGGCTTGATTTTCTGTCGGTTTGAAGGACGCCGTTTTGCAGTGAACCAGAACGTACTTCCCTCACCGATAGCACTTTCCACACCAACTGAACCACCCATTAGTTCTGCCAGTCGTTTACAAATAGCAAGCCCCAATCCAGTGCCGCCATATTTTCTCGTTGTCGATGCATCAGCCTGTTGAAATGACTGGAACAATCGATTGATCTGCTCACTCGTTAGACCAATTCCCGTATCTCTCACCGAAAAGCGAACAACCGTGAACTCATCGGTTTTTTCATCCACAGACAGGGATATTTCTACCTCTCCCGACTCCGTAAACTTGATCGCGTTATTAGTGTAATTGATAAGCACTTGGCCTAATCTGAGGGTATCGCCGATCAAACCAAAGGGAACATCGGAAGCAATACTCACTAAAAACTCGAGATTCTTTTGAGCTACTTTTTCTGCGACCAACGAGGATACATTTTCAAGAAGCGATTCCAGTTCAAAATCCGAATTTTCCAGTTTCAACTTCCCCGCTTCCACCTTAGAAAAATCGAGAATGTCATTGATAACTCCGAGTAAATGCTGGCCCGAATGCTGAATCTTCTGCAAATAATCAACTTGTCGTGGATCGAGTCCGGTTTTGAGCATGAGATGAGAGAGTCCGATAATCGCATTCATGGGCGTGCGAATTTCGTGACTCATGTTCGCGAGGAAATCGGATTTCAAACGAGTTGCTTCTTCAGCCTGCTCTTTCGCCTTTGCCAGTTCGATTTCATAGGATTTAATATCGCTTATATCCCAGACTAAGCCATTGAGATATGGTTCATTAGCAAGAGAATCAAAACTGTACTCGCCGGTGGTCATCAAATAGGAAGAACTCCCCTCTTTCTCAATAGTTCGATAAACAGCTCGGAAATCGGGATCATCTTCGCCACATCCTTCGATGATCCGATCAATTTCACACCAATCATCCAAGGCTATTGAATTTTCCCACGCGTCGAGTGTGCCTTCGAAATCTGCCCACGGAAGTCCGTGCATGCGAAGGGTATTTCCATCTGGCTCGAACCGATCTGACTGAGGATAATATTTCCATGTTCCCATTTTGGCGGCATTTAGAGCTTCTTCCAAACGGTTTTTGGTATCTTCGGTCTCTTTTTGCAAGAGACTGCGCTCGGTAATATCCGTTGAAATTCCACACAATCCGGCAATACGGCCATCACCATCGAACAGCGGAACTTTCACCGTGAAATAGCGCCGCATTTCACCGCTACTATTCACCAACTCTTCTTCAAGTGATACCGATTCTCGACTGCGAATCACGGTAAAGTCAATATTTTCACATTCAAAAGCTTCGGTTTGCGGGAAAAGGTCATGATCAGCTTTTCCGATACACGCATCTTCACTCATTCCAACACTGTCGATAAAGTATTTATTCACGAGAAGATAGCGTCCATCAACGTCTTTCATGTAGATTCGAGAACGAATATTGTCAACCAGTGTGCGCAACTGTTCACGACTGGTGCGCACCGCTTCTTCATTTTTGCGACGGGCAGTGATATCTTTAAAACTGATCACCGCTCCAGAAGGTGTATCGTATTCGATTATAGGAAATATTGAAAACTCAACAGGAACTGTGGCACCGGATTTTGTCCAGAACACTTCATTGTCAACAGTGCGCGGTACACCATCGTGAAGAGTTTTGAACGCCACACACTCTTCACGCAAAAGCAGTTGATTATCGTCAGTATGGTGATGCACCAAGGCATGAAAATTCTTCCCGACCATCTGTTCAACAGAAAAACCGATAATCTTTTCTACCGAAGGATTGACAAAGGTAACCACACCATTTGAATCGAGCCCCACAATTCCATCGTCAATAGATGAAAGAACCAAACGCACCCGCTCTCCGGACTCGCGAAGTGAAACTGACTGTTCTTCAAGAATACTCGCCTGTTCCGCCATGTGCTCATTGATCTGTTCAAGATCCTCTTTGCGCGAACGGAGTTGCATTTCTGAAACTGCCAACTCTTCGGCCTGTTTTTGAGTGGTCACCAACAGTTCTCGGGTGCGATTATTCCGTTCAAGAATTTCTATATTCAGCCCTAAGATCGGTAGAAGCTCTTCGAACCAAGCCAGTTCCCGTTCACCCAGTTCGGTTTGAGACGCTGTTTCTATCACCCCGAATACGGTTCCCGATGAAATGATTGGCCACGCCTGCACAAAGTTGACGGATATGATTCCCGCCCCTGTGGGAATACCGATTGCCGCATCTGAACCTGTGGTAATCGTCACTGATTTTTTGAGCGTGTAACACTGGCCAATAACACCTTCGCCGTTGGAAATGGTTTCCAACACAGCACTGCTTCCCCCGATCATGGCAGTTCGCCGCAACAGCGAGTCATTTTCCTGATCGCGCAGATATACCGCCAGATAGGGAACAGTCATGATTCGATGCATTTCGGTTATTAAGCAGTTTGAAAATGAAGCGATATCTGATTTTCCCTGCAGAAGTTTAGATACATCAGCGGTGTCATTTTTAATCCACTTGTGAAGTTTATCTAAGATCAACCCCTTGCGAAGAATTTCCAGCGCGTTCCACAAAACGCCGATCTCGTCTTTTCGTTTGCGCAATGTTGCAGGAATCTCTTTGTCAAAATCACCTTGAGAAAATCGGGACGCTGCTTCGGAAGCGCGCAAAACTGGTGCCCCCACATTATTTGAATTGAGAATCATAAGGAGAACAGAGATGATAAATGCAAAGAATGTGGTGTAGATCAATCCCCCAACGGCTTCGTTTATTTCTGCTTTTACTTGGGTTAGTTCGATTTGCTGATTCATTTCCGTTTGACGAATTACTTTGGTCATCGTCTCTTGAATCGTGTCTGAAGCGGGAAGCAGAACTGTGTTGAACCGATCTTGCGCTTTTGAATAGTTTCGATCCTCAACGTCGGCAAAAACGGTGTCGATATTACACGTGAAATTATTCAACATATCTTCATGCTGAACAAGAACTTGAGAGTCACTGTTTTTTTGAAGCAGTTTTACGTATTCGCTGTGATTGCCCCGAAGTTCATCAACCAGTTTTCCAATTTCTACCTCTAAGGAGTCTTTTTTCTCACCGTTTTCCGGGTGAATAAGCAGACTTACCTTCGACATAATATGTTGGTGGTTTACCACATAGCTCAACACGCTGGAGCTGGGTTTCGTCACTGTTGAGTACGAGTTATCGGCCAGTTTTTTCAGTTCATTCAACTTGTCAATTGCGGTTCCGCCGAGAAGAAACAGCAGAATTGCAAAGGGCAGAAATGAGAAACCTATTTTATGAGTAATTTTCATGCTATCCTCATTGGTTGAGTGGTATCAGAGTGACTAATCTTTTTCATCATACAACTGAGCAGTTTCTAAAAACGCATTCTGAACATTTTTAAACGCAGCGACCACATCAGGATCAAAATGCGTTCCTCTCCCCTGTATGATAATTGAACTCGCCTTTTCATGACTCATGGGATCTTTGTACACACGGCGACTAATCAGTGCGTCGTACACATCTGCCACCGCCATAAGTCGAGCTGCCAGTGGAATTTGATCTCCCACTAATCCCGATGGATAGCCAGAACCATCCCACTTTTCTTGATGTGACAGAGCGATCTCTTTTGCACAGGAGAGGAAAGCAACTTTGGTTCCCAAAAGTTCTTCTGCCCGTGAGAGGGCTTCGCACCCCAAGGTGGTGTGAGTTTTCATAATGTTAAATTCATCCTCTGTCAGTTTTCCCGGTTTCAAAAGGATTTTGTCCGGAATCCCCACTTTTCCAAGGTCGTGAAGAGGTGCAGATTTAAAGAGAGTGGCGATATATTCATCGGTAAATTGCGCCGTAAATTGTTCATTTTTGCGAAGTTCTTGAGCCAATAGTTTGACGTAAATCTGAGTGCGACGGATGTGATTCCCCGTGTCGGTATCCCGGGTCTCGGCCAGCGAAGAGAGAGCGAGAATCGTTACATCCTGAATCGCCGCGATGTCGGCTGTTCTCCGTGCCACTTCTGATTCGAGAAACGCATTTTGATCGCGGAGGAAATCTTCGTACTTTTTGAGTTTTAGGTGATTCGCAACCCGCGAAAGAAGAATGGAAGGGGAAATCGGTTTGGTGATATAGTCAGAAGCACCGAGATCGAGTCCCTTTTTTTCATCTTCATCCTGAACCTTTGCGGTGAGGAAAATGATTGGAATATGTTCGGTTATGGGATGTTTTTTCATGCGCTGACACACTTCGTAGCCGTCCATCTCCGGCATCATAATATCCAGAAGTATCAGATCGGGAATCGGTTCCACCATAACTGCTTCGAGAGCTTTTTCGCCATTTTTCGCGAGACGCACGTGGTAATCGTCTTTTAATAGACCATGCATCAACACCAAGTTTTCCGATATATCATCAACGACGAGAATCGTTAATTTTTCGTTATGAGTATTCATTGTTTCCTACTTTTCAACTGAATGAAGTATGACAATCTCAATTTTAACCGGATCTAAAGGATAACGCTATCATTTTAA
>DYSA01000510.1 GCA_020726425.1 Fibrobacter succinogenes
TTATTTGTTTCGATTCACATACACGCCAATTTGATCTTCATCGACAGCGACATCGCCATTGTGGAACTGAACTTTTGCTCGAACCGCATAGATTCCCGAAGCAATCGCGGCTCCCTGCAGATTGGTGAGACTCCACTCATAGGAAGCAACTCCCTGTTTCGTATCGATTGGTTCAGAACGATTAACCACTGATCCCAAGGCATCATAGATTAAAAACTCTACCACTGCCGGAGAATCGGTTTTTACCATCAGGGGACAACTGCGATCGGCACTGTTCACGGGATTGTTCGGTATGAGAATCCCCTGAGTTCCTGCCAAAAGAGTACTCTTACTCAAAATTGGGGTGGGGATAGAGTCTCTGTCCCAAGAAAATGCGGGGTACCCATTTGCAGGAAGTTCCCACAGGGATGCAAAGTCCCATCCTGCGTAGGTCGAAACCATTTTCATCTCCGAAGAGCTCTTTGCAATTCCGCCTTTTGACGATGTGACAGTGGCAATTTCGCTGTTCCAAAAACAGGAGATGTCCGCATCGCCGGTTCCGGCAAATCCTCCACCAGAACTGGGTGTTTCAGCGGTAACTGATCCGACGCAATAACTGTTTTTGATTTTTGTGTTGTAGCAACTTCCGGCAAAACCACCCACGTACATGTTTCCTTTTACCGCAACCTGTGAATAACAGTTGTTCACCGTGGCGGGATTGAGAAGTCCCGCAAATCCGCCGGCGAAGTTTTTCCCTTTTACCGTACCAGTGGCGAAACAGGCGTTGGCAGTTCCTGCTAGCTTCCCGACAAATCCTGCGGTAAATCCCCCACCGGAAATTCTTGCGTTGACAATTCCCAAACTATCGACGGATCCACCATTGATATATCCGAAAAATGAACAGTAATCACTGCCTCGGTCGATGAAAAGGGAATCAATTTTATGACCATTTCCGTGGAAAGTCCCCGAGAATGGTACGAATTCGTCACCAATGGGATTCCATCCAGCGCCATCGTTCCACGTTGCTGTTTCAGAACAATTGATCGATTTGTTCAGGCGAATATGATTGTCCCAGTACCGGGGATATTCACTGACAATGCGCAGATCGGAAAGAGAATTAATCACATAAGGATCTTCTGCTGTTCCCACGGAACTGAAATGATCCGTAACGGCACTGCATTCGCGAGCTCCCGAATAATCAAATGTCTTTGAAAGTGAATAGATACTGTAGCGAACTGTATCGCCGGCAGTGAGTTCTGAATGAACCGCCGCACTATCGTTTCCTCTGTAGACAACCACGGAATTCCCGATACGATCGCCCACCGCATACTGCGTTCCTTTAACGGGAGAAGATGGAACCGCGCCTTTTGTTGCGGTGATTAGTACCGATTCCTTTTCGCTGTTGCTCCACGCCAAAGCAACGGAACTGTATGAACGCACTTCGGCAGAGAAAAAATGCGGTGGTTGCAATGTCGAAAGATAGGTACTGTTGAGAAGGGCAATCGCCTTTCCCGCATTCACTCTTCCCGCTCCCATTGTACTTTTAAGTGGCGCGTCAAAAATATCATCGGCACTTTTTTGAATAATCTCTTTGAGCTGATCGGCGGTCAAAACTACACCATTTCGATACGCCGCAGAGAGAACAAGTGCCGCTGTTCCGGAAACGTGCGGACAAGCCATGGAAGTTCCGTCCAGTTCCTTGTAGTCTCCTCCGGTTGAAGTACTGAGTACGCCCACCGATGCTTTATCTCCACCGGGAGCGGTGATATCAACCCAAGTTCCGTGATTGGAATAGACAGCTCGGGTATCTTTATTATCCGAAGCCGCAACTGAAAAAGCTCCGCTGTAACATCCCGGATAGTAGGTTCCTTCGAGCCCTTTGTTTCCGGCAGAGAAAAATGCAACTCCCCCTTTGAGTGCTTCGCCACCACCGTGAACGTTAAAGTAATCAATAGCATCGAGATCCGACTGATTATACACAAGAGAATCACCGTATCCCCAACTGTTTTGAGCGATCGTAGCGCCGTGATCGGCTGCCCATATCAGGGCATTCGCGGTTCCGCCAAACGCAGTGGTCGTAAAGATTTGGTAGCGTAACAACCAGATGACCTACTGTTAACAGGGCTTCCGATCATCT
>DYSA01000511.1 GCA_020726425.1 Fibrobacter succinogenes
CCGTAAGTTTAGTACTTTCACCTCCGTTGTTATCGGTGAGCACTTCCCACGACATGAGATTATTGGTGAGATCACTGGGGTGATCGAGGAAAAACTGAAACATACCATCAAATATTTTCTGTGCTTCCGGATCTGCAAGTGGGCCGGTTCCGCCCATGAGCGCCGTGGTGATCATTCCATATCCGTGTGCTTCAGAAATCGTAATGAGTCCCTCTGAACCGCCCGTTCCACCACCGGAGAGTACATAATATCCACCGTTCTGACTCTTTGCAGTGGCAACATATTTTTTCTTAACATTGAAATACATATCAGAAACAACACTGTCCATAGTATGTTGCGAAATGTGATTTGGTTTGACACTGTTCTTGAAATTGACCCCCAAGGGGAATGGTCTATTTGCCGCTGAAATGGTCAGAGCTGTTATTCCAATGATACACATACTTACTATACATCGCAAAGACATAGATCCTCCGGTTAATCTCTTGATTTTATGTCCCCAATGTAACTCATTTCAGTGATCGGTTAACTCTTTTTTGCCATTTCACCCAACAAAAAGTGTGATTAAAATCTCACACTGTCACTTTTCTGAGCTGTCTAAATAAAAAAAGAGAGGAATTTTTGCAAATTCCTCTCAAAGGTAAAGTAATGGTATTGTGATATTACAGCGGACAAACGCTGTTTTTTGGTTTATGCGTATACGTTTTCTCTTTGGTCGCGTACTGATTCACGGTCTGACCATTGCCAAGAAGTTTATACTTGTAGATCAGAAGACCATCGAGACCAACCGGGCCGCGAGCGTGAATCTTACTGGTCGAAACACCCACTTCGGCACCGAACCCAAATCGGAATCCATCGGAGAATCGGGTCGAACAGTTGTGGAACACACACGCCGAATCAACCAAAGACATAAATCGTTGTGCCGATTCTTTGCTTTCCGTCAAGATCGAATCGGTATGACCAGAACCGTGTTCATTGATAAACGCAATCGCTTCTTCAAGACCACCAACAACCTTGATCGCAACTTTGTAATCGACATACTCGGTGTCCCAATCTTCCTCGGTGGCTGCAGGAATGCCGATGATCGCCACCGTTTTTTCACAGCCCACCATTTCGACATTTTTATCTGCAAGAGCTGCTTTGATCCGTGGAAGTTCACGATCCGCAACTGATTCATGAACCAGAATGTTTTCGACAGTGTTACACGCCGCAACGTACTGAGTTTTTGAATCCACCACAATCGGAACCACTTTGTCCGTGTCGCAATCTTCGTGAATGTAAACGTGACAAACGCCATCAGCATGACCAAGCACCGGAATCGACGAATTATCCATGATATATTTCACGAACGCATTTGATCCGCGAGGAATGAGCAGGTCGATCTCTTCGTTGAGTGCGAACATTTCGTTCACATCGGCGCGCGTTTCCACAAGTTGAATCCACCCGTCAGGAACTCCCGCTTCTTTGGAAGCCGCTTCGATAATATCCGCAAGAATCCGGTTGGTGAGAGCCGCTTCGGAACCGCCCTTGAGCAGAACCGCATTCCCCGACTTGAGACACAACGTCGAAATCTGAACCAACGCATCAGGACGCGATTCGAAAATGATTCCCACCACGCCGATTGGACAGCTTACGCGATAGAGATCCAACCCTTCGTCAAGTTCGGTAGACAAAAGAGTAGCTCCAACCGGATCTGCGAGATTTTTCATTGAACGAGTTCCCGCAACCACATCGGCGATCTTTTCATCTTCAAACTTGAGTCGTTTGAGAATCGGTGAAGCGATCTGCTCTTTTTCACTGCGAGCACAATCTTCACGGTTGGCGGCTATAATTTCATCTTTGCGTGATTCAAGACGAAGGGCGATCAGTTCGAGAGCTGCATCTTTGGTGGCAGAGTCGAGTGCCGCCAGTTTCAGTGAAGCCGCCTTTGCCGCTTTTGCTTTATCTCTAATTGTCATCATGGCAATTCTCCTTTTTTGTATGAAGAGAAAATACACAATGGGAATGATTCTCGGCCATAATCACACTGCGAAAAAAGAGTTCATTGCTTTCTTTATTGTAACTACTCAGGTGTTAGTGGGGGACAAAAACTCGCTTCAGCACTCGTTCCC
>DYSA01000512.1 GCA_020726425.1 Fibrobacter succinogenes
TACTGCGAACTAGCAATTGATGGAGAAACGTACTCCGATTTCGTGATGCACTATCATTTGTGGGAGACAGATACTCATATCTGTTTTAGTGGCTAAGGGTAAAATGACGTATGCAACGTCTCGATAATCGACTCCCTGAACACGCCATGCACTAATCGCACTATCGAATTATTCCGCGATTTTTTTGAATAATTTCACTCCAGTCCTGTTCCGAAAAGATCGATCGAGATTTAACACCTCCATAGACATCCCAGAGTGAACCGACATCGAGCAGAGAATTGTTTTCGCCGAGAATCGGAAACAGATTGTGAATCATTACATTGGCCGCCATTGAAGCAGAAAAGAGATAAATCACACCGGATTTTCCTTCGCCGTAGAGCAAAATCTCTTTTTCGATTGAATCTCTCGCTTCAAAACAGTTTTTCGCGGGAATTTCAATGAAGTGAGCGGGATTGAATAGGTCAGCCACGGCTTCACGAATATGATTCGGGCCGATCACCACGCATTCACGGTGGCGAAGGATTTTGATCAGAGGATAGAGTTCCCCTTCCATATTCGCCTGCTGAAGAACCTCCGCGTTGATCCACGGAATAGAAATTTTCTCTTTAGTAATAAGACCGTTGATAAATCTGCCCATATTTTTCACCGCAAAACGTTGCATTCCATAGAGTGCATTCACCGGTTTACGAACCGTATCCAGCAGTGCATCGCCCAATCCACCACCATAGGAGTGGCCATCGCAGTTTCCGCCATCATAGCCAAGCATGGCCGCCCATTCACCATCGCCATAGCGGATCAGGGAAACATTTTTTCCTTGAACCAATGGATCAGTGATCACCGAGAGTGGTGTTGGCGCAGGAATTAATTTTTTCGCGATGAAAAGATGAATCATTTGGCGAACATTTGGCATAGTTATATCCTTACTAAAAATGCGCCTGTAAATTATACTTTGCTCATTTTGGCTAGATGTAAGAAATCTATCCACTACAATTATATCAACTACAGAGTAGTAAGGCACCCAACTTTGTCTGCTATACACTATTCAAAAAGGTATATTTCGTGTCTCATTTTTTTGTACCTCGTGCCCAAAAATAGCAACAACTTACTGTGGATATCGCGATGAAAAAGCACATGGTTTCCCCCAAGGCAATACTTGTTATAAGAAATGCTTCTATCGGAAATGCAATTCTCGACACCCCCCTTTTCCCAATCTTAGCTCAATGGTTTCCCGGAATACCGGTAGATCTTGTCGCTGATACGGTAACAGCAGATCTTCTTTCTGGAAATCCCTATATTCGCAAGGTATGGATATTCAAAAAAAGTGAAATGTCCAATGCCGAACAATGGGCACTCGCTCAGAATTGGCGTAAAGAAGGATACTCATTTGTAGTCAATATGGTTGGAAGTGTTCGCCCAGCACTGCTCACACTTCTTGCGGGAATCCCCATAAGAATTGGATTTCGCCTAAAAGGATCATGCAAATTTCTTACTCACTCGATCGTCGAAGGTTCTGGCCATGTTTCGCAAAATGTGGCGAAAATACTCGCACCATTTAAACGCGAAATTCCCCTTATCTCCCCCCAACTATTTACGACAAAAGAATCCGAAGCTTCAGCCAACGCATTTTTACAGGAGCAGGGCATACAATCACGATTTGTTGTCATGCACCCCGCAGGAAATACCATAGGTCTGGACAACTGGAACCTTCCGTTTTATCGCGAATTTAGAAAGAGGAGTGGGTTATCAGATACTGTTCCCCTCGTTGTAATTGGTTCACCTGCCGAATTCTCACGTTTCAGAACTGAATTTTCAACAGAATCAAATATCTTTTACGCAGAGAACCTTACAATCAATGCTGTATCAGCACTTATTTCACAAGCATCTCTTTTTGTCGGAAATGACAGTGGACCAGCACATATCGCGGAAGCTTTTGATATCCCCAAAATAGTGATATATCGCGATAATCCTGAAAATTTCACGCGGTGGAGTCCAATAAAAGAGAATAAGGCATGTGTTCTTTTTCAAAACATTATTGATTCAAAGCAAGCCGCTCTGTTAATTAATGAATTCATAGCTCGCAAATCAATTGTATTTCCAATAAACTAG
>DYSA01000044.1 GCA_020726425.1 Fibrobacter succinogenes
TTAATCGAGAAATGGAAAATAATGCTAAAGGTTTTCTGAATAGTGCCGATAGAATTATTGGGGAACTTGCACGGGTTTGCGGTTGGGGAACTGCGAAACAGAAAGAGTGCAGACTACACAAGGGAGGATCCTATGATAGGTAGCGTGAATTCGAGTTCACTCTCGCAGATTTACCGTGCTCAAACCAACGAGTATTCGGCGCTTTCGGCAAAAATCGCCACAGGTAAACAGATTTACAAGCCAAGTGATGACTTTAGCGGTTATACTCGAGCAGCGGGTATAATGACAAAAATCGGTTCCTACAAGGACATTAACAAAAATCTCGTTGAGCTTCGCGAGCCAGCAAAGCTTGCTAGTGATGCGGGAAATGGAATTCTTGAGGATTTGACATCCATGAAAGATTTGGCAAAGCAGTATGCAACGGCAGATGCAGCCAAGCAAGCAACATTGACAACAGAATTTACTGCTCTCAAGGACAAAATTGCGAGCACTTTAGTCAATACTGAGTATGGTTCAAAAAAGGTCGTTGCTGCTGGTACGCTTGGAGATGCAGCAATTAATCCAGATTCAGCGGTGAAAATGGAAGTGAAGTTTGTTGCTGGTGATATCGTTACAACTGCTAGTTTAGATGTAACCGACGAAACTACCGTTGATGATGAAATTGAAAAAGCAACTTCATATACCGTAAAAGCAGAGAGTTTTCTTTCTCAGATCGATCGCCAGGTCGAAATGAATGAAAATCTTATTAGCAGTAAAGAAAGTACCTATTCGGCTCTAACAGATCTTGATGAAGTCAAGTCGTTAGCACAAGCAACGAACCTTCAGGTTCGTCAGCAGGCGAGTATTGCCATGATCGCTCAGGCGAACAGCATGGCGGGAAGCGTCGCGCGTCTATATCAATGAACGAAAGAGCGTGAGAGCGAAAAGGAATACGATACTTCTTAGTATGTAGTTCTTTTTTGTGCGAGCTAAATATCTGATCTGCAGAGTTGGGGAACTCTGCGGACTAGTATTAGCCGACCATTGCCTATGGGGATAGGCAGAAATGCCAACGATGAGAATCGTTCGGTCGTAGTGTTGTACGCCTGTGGGGACAGGTTGACGCAGTCCGGCATACTCTTGGGGAAGAGAGTGGTGGAGTGCACACAAGGGAGGATCTTATGATATCCACTGCATACGGTGATATGATCACTGCTGCACGGATTGGTCTATTTCTCAATTCTAATGGGAATGATCTCGAACGTTCATATATAAAAGTTGCTTCGGGCAAGAACGTTTCGCAGGTTTCAGAGAATGTGACTGACTATTTCCGTGCCGAACACTATTCGCGGACCAGCGATGAGTATGGAAAAGTTACACAGTCTATTGATGAGGTAACCGGTTTGATCGATTACACAGAACAGTCGAACCGTTTGATTCTGGATGACCTTTTTCAGATGAAAGGGATGGTTAAGGATTACTATGCTGCGGGAGCGACGGCGGATCAAAAAGCAACCATTGAAATGCAGTACAATCAAGCAAAATGGAGAATTTCGCAAACGCAAGATGGTGCATCCTACGATGGGAGAGAAGTGCTTAAGGACTCTTCTGCACAGCCTTTGATATCGGTAAACACCAATCCTCATGAACAGGATCAGCGGTTTGAAATCTCTTTTGGTGCCGACCTTGTAGTTGATGCCATGTCTCTGGATATAACTTTAGGAGAAACCGTAAGTGCAGATGCGTTAGATGCAGAATGGACACGCGCAGCCTCATTTGCAGCTCAGTTGAACGGGTTTCGTTATGGGCTCAGCGCTCAGCGCAAAATGAGCGAAGTAATTGCAAAAGGTAGTGATACGGCATACAATACCATTCAAAGTGTTGATGATGCGAAAGAAATTATGTCGATAACGAAAAAGTCAATTCAACAACAAGCCGCCATGTCGATGTTTGCTCAGAAACAGATGAACCAAGGTGGATTGCTTCAGTTACTGCAATAAAAACGGGGAACCATAAGATTTCCCGTTGAATAGACAGCAGTACTGTCTTCTATTTTTTAAGGAAACTCTGAATTCTCTGAGCGAGAAGTTCTGGAGTGAAGTCGATATCAACCATGAGCTCATCCATTGATCCTTGAGTAATAAACTCATCGGGATAACCAATTGGAAGAATCTTCGGAATCGAAGTGATCTTTCCTGCCTCGAATAGTTCTGCAGCCATTTCCAGAACTGCCGCTCCAAATCCACCTCGAACAGAGTTCTGTTCAAACGTGACAATCGTGTCAAATTCACCCAATAGTTTTGCATACGCATCGGCACTTAGTGGCTTGATCGTCTGCGCATCCCAGAGAGCTGTTTCGATTCCCGCCTGTTTTAATACTTCGTGAGTACTTTCAACAATTGGGAGGAAATGTCCCGCAGAAAGCAGAACGGTTTTTGTTCCCGCTTTAATTTCTCTTGGGTCAAAAGTTGCAGATTTGTGGAACTCAAGCGGGAGATCGGCTTCGGGTACATTTCCGCGAGGGAAACGAATCGCAACTGGGCCATCAATTTCGTAGAGCGCCGCATGAAGCATGTCCTGAAGTTCTGTTCCGTTGGATGGAGCAAGGACAGTCATGTTTGGGATCGAACGAAGGTAGGTCATATCGAGACAACCATGGTGAGTTGGTCCGTCGTTACCCACAACTCCAGCGCGGTCAATCGCAAACACGACGTTGAGATTTTCAAGAGCCACATCGTGGATCATGTGGTCGTAGGCTCTTTGAAGGAATGTTGAGTACACTGCCACAACCGGTTTGATTCCGTTAAGTGCTAATCCTGCGGAGAATGTTACCGCATGACCTTCAGCGATACCGACATCGAAAAACCGTTCAGGGAAACTGTCGCGGAATCCAGAAAGTCCGGTTCCGTCTGGCATTGCTGCTGTTACCGCTGCGATTGTTGGATCGTTTGCGGCTAGTTTGCACAGTGCATCGCCAAAGCAAGCGGAATAACTCTTGTGAACAGGACTATTTTCTTTGACGACTTCACCGGTGTCTTTATGGAACGAACCGATTCCGTGGAATTTCGCTTTGTTGTTCTCTGCTGGGTGGTACCCTTTACCTTTTTGGGTGAGAACATGGATCAAAAGCGGCCCGTGAGATTCGTCGCGAGCATATTTAAGAACCGCAGTAAGTTCTTCGTAGTTGTGTCCATCCACAGGGCCAATGTAGCTGATTCCCAAATCTTCGAAGAATTTTCCCGGCGTGATTACGCGCATGGCCGCTTCTTCAAGATTGTGAACCGCCGATTGAATCGGCTTACCAACTTTGGGCATTTTTTCAAGCATATTCCAAATGTTGTCTTTGAGCTTGTTGAACTTTTTGTCCGTAATAATCTTCGTGAGATATTTCGAAACGCCGCCGACATTTGGTGCAATCGACATTTCGTTATCGTTGAGAATCACGGTCATTCTTGTATTGCTATGGCCGAGATTATTCAGCGCTTCATAGGCAAGTCCGCCGGTTAGTGCGCCATCGCCAATCACGGCAATAACATTTTCATCTCCCCCTTTGATGTCCCGCGCTCGAGCGTACCCAAGTGCTCCTGAAATCGAAGTTGAAGCGTGACCAACTGTAAGTGCGTCGTGTTCACTTTCTGTAATATGAGGGAATCCGCTGATTCCGTTATATTTGCGAAGCGTATCGAACTGGTCGGTTCGGCCGGTGATCATTTTGTGAGGGTAGGCTTGATGTCCCACGTCCCAAATGAACTTATCTTTCGGCGTTTCAAAGAGATAGTGCATAATAATCGTCAGCTCGATTACGCCGAGACTCGGGGCGAGATGGCCTCCGGTACGACTGACCGAATCAATTAAGAACTCGCGCATCTCGTGCGCAAGCTGAGGAAACTGTTCCGGCGTGAGCTTTTTCAGATCAGCGGGACTTTTTATTGTAGAAAGAAGATCCATGGAAATTCCTTTAGTTAGGTCAAAAAAAATGACCTTGTAATATACATGTTGGCTGATTCTTAAAGTAAAGCAGAGCCGAACTGTCAACACATTTATTCCGATGAAACGAGTCCGGCTGTTTCTTGTAAATTCTGATTTTATTCGCATTGAATTGGGCGATTATGGCGGGTGTTTTGTAATCTTGTTTTTGGTGTTGTTTGTCCAATATTGGTGATAGTTGTTCTTGTTTACTGGTATTTTTGTAATCTGTAGTTACAAATAAGTTGAAATATTGTTCTTGTTTTTGTAGATTATGAATATCAGGAGAGTCCTATGGAAATATATGGGTTTGACGATTATCGGTTATATCTCAAGGCACGGTACGAAATGGTTCAGAAGGAATCGTGGTTTACGTGTCGAAAATTTGCTGACCGCGTGGGAATTTCAAATCCCGGATATGTGAACGATGTAATTGCCCGTCGCCGTCCCTTGAGTAAACCGGCGGCGGCAAAATTGTGTGCCTTTTGGGGTGTGAGCAGTGCGGAACAATCGTTTTTCGAACTGCTGATTGAATATGACCACGCTCGATTGGCGAATGACCGTGAAGAGTTATATCGACAGATGCAGATTCGTCGCAGTCGTTCGCGGTTCGCTCGAGTTGATAGTAAATATTACGATGATTTCCGCTATCCGCTCCTTCGAACAGCGCTCATGGTGGTTCCTTTTTATGGCGAATACGATCTCTTGGCAAAGAGACTTCGCGTGGCAATTCCTCTCGGGGAACTGAAGCGGTTGATCCGAAATCTCTGTGCGTGGGGAGTTGTCGATCAAGATAAAACGGGGAGATATGTCGTGACGGATCAATTTGTTGAGCCAAATCCTGATCTGTCGGGGCAGATGAAAATGCTTCATAGGGAGTGGATTCGTCAGGGAATCACGGCGCTCGAGGAACTTCCAAGGGAGAGTCGCCATGTGAGTTCGCAACTTTTGGCTGTCAGTCGTTCAACTGCAGAAAAAATCCGTGTGGAGATTGAACAGTTTCGCGAAAAAATTTGGAATATGGTAGAATCGGACAGTGAGCCTTCGAGTGAGTTGGTTCAACTCAATATTCAAAGTTTTCCTCAATTGAAACCGGGAGCGAAAAAATGAAACAACTCGTTATAATTGCTTTGTTTGTGCTTTTTTGGGGTTGTAGTTCTGGTTCTGACGACACGGTTGCTGGTGGTGGAGATGATTTTCCATCGATGATCACCACCGCAGGCGAACAGATCGCTCGTGTGATCAATGGCGATTTGAACACGGGAAATGTGGTTCCACAAAAGCCCGATTTTGCGGGGATCGGTCGTATTCGATCGCGAGGGTTTACTATTTCTGGCGATACACTGTGGGTTGACACCGTTCGATTTGTGGATCAATATGAGTACGGGGAACGGTATGCATTTTCGTTGTACGATTCAGGCTCGATCTACTCTCTTGATCGAATTTACTTGAAATCAAAAGGATACGACACTATTGCTTTTCGAGATTACGATGGCGATGGCTTTTTGTACTCGCCCAAAACAAAACCGTTCTCGCTAAAGATTACGGCCCGTGGCACTGCAGAAAGTTCGTGGTGGTACAAGGGCGATTCACCCAAAAATGTGAATCTTCAACGGTATTTTCTCGAAACAGACAAAGGAGTCGTGGCGTGGTTTAAGCCCAGCGGTGATTCGTTGGCAGTGGCGGGTGATTCGGTGAGATTGGTGGTGACTCAACCCTACGACACCGTGATTGTTGATTGTATCGCCGTTGGTTTGGCTGAGACTGTGAGCAACGATTTGGTTACATCGATTACCTTTCGCTATTTCCGCAAAGGAGCTTCGGCTTCGTTGCGGATTACTCCTGTCGAACCTTCTTCGTATCATTCTGTTTTAAACGCCGGTACGGTTTCTGGGGCGATTTTCAACAACGATTCAACACATGTAGTAACAGGATTTTATACCGAACAAACTATTGCTGTGATAACCGAATTGTACGACACGATTTGGTTTGGCCGAAGTGGAAAATCTCTTGAAAGGGGATCGAAATGAAACGAGTTGTATGTGGCACAATCGCCGCGCTTATTATGGTTGGATGTAGTTCTGATGTTGATGAATCTACTGGTTCGCTGACATCGAATACAAAACTATCAAATCAAGCGGAAGAGCTAAATGCGTACTTAGAGATGAGTCAGTCTGCGGAAGAGCCGAAGCAGACGTCTGACGAAATGAGTTCAAAAGGGAATCTCTCAAAGGGGATGAATCTTGCTCTACCCAAAGGAGAAGTCCTTCGTGCTTTAGGAGATCAACTTCCCAAAGTCGGCGACACAATTTCTACGGAAAAAGGGGTTCGCGTAATAATTAAAACGGTGACTAATATTACCGATTTGGGGATTTTGGTGGAAAAAGATTTCAATAATGAGCTTGATGGAGTTGAACCAAACAAAACGCTCACGGGCATGGCGTGGTGGGAAGGTGTTGCATCCTATAATATACTCACGTTGAATCCCCTGGCCTATGATGTTTCTATAACACAGATTAGTGGATGGGGATATGATGGTCTGGAGCATCGTGATTGGAACGGCAGAGTGTTTGAAGATTCGCTGCGGTACGCGGTTTCATACACTGATCCGGCGGTTTCGTCGCTGAAACCGGGGAACTCAACCCTTTGGAGTAAGGTTCTTCTTTCTCCAAAGGGAATAGGGATGGGCGACACAGCACTGATCACGGTGGACTCTTTGGATGATGTGAAGCACACGCAATATGGTGAAGGAACACTGTATAGCAAAGGTTTAGATCGGACATTTTCCTATGATTTTGAACTGATCCACCGCAATGAAGAGAATCCTGATTCGCCGTATGAAAAGTATGAATACAATCAATCGGTGGTGAGATTTTCGATTCCAATGATCAGCGACAAGGTCGATTTTAATACTTTGCAAGCGGCGATCTATTACCATGTTGATCGCGATACTAACGGAACTGCAGATCTGTACGAACGAGATGTTGTGCTCACCACAGAAAACGGTGATACAGTAGTGACCGCTTCGGGAAATGTGTTCACGGGGATTTGGACTGTGAAGAAAAATGAGGCGTTTTTTACGGTGAAATAGCTCTATGGTATGAGATGGGACGGGGAATCTGAACAACGCATTTCCCGTTCTTCTGATAGGCGATATCGTCAAGTTTAATGGTTGGGTGATTGTACTTAATTGGTAAAAGTTGTCCTGTCAAATTTTTCATTCTGCAGAAACAACACAGTTTCTTCCCGACTCTTTTGCGCGATAGAGTGCTTTATCTGCTTGACGAAGAATCTCTTCGGAAGTGAAATAGGCACCCGAATTATCGCACACTCCCGCAGAAAAACTAAATACTACTTTGGATTCATTGACAATCAGACTCTGTTCATGAAAATTGGCTCGAATGCGGTCGATGACACGATGTGCCATGGCAGCAGAGGCGTTTTCCATAATGATACAGAACTCTTCACCGCCGTAGCGAGCGAAAAAATCGGTGCCGCGAATGGAGTCGGTCACATGTTCTGCGAGCATTTTGAGAACCTTATCCCCAGAATCGTGACCGTATGTATCGTTCACTTCTTTGAAGTGATCCAGATCGATCATCACCAGAGAGAACAGCACATTGCGCAGTGGGAGTTCCGACAGGCGCACATCGAGACTTCTTCGGTTGAACGTCCCCGTAAGTGAGTCCCGTTCTGCAGAGCTTCTCAGTGTGTCTGAATGATTGAGAAGAATAATCGATAGAAAAAGTGCACTGGTGCTTATCGTGGAAAGGGTTGCAAATGTCAATATAAGGTAGCTTATGAGTTCCGGTTCTTCGGTGATATAAATTGGGTTAAGTAGGGCATAGATTCCAAATCCACAGCGGATGAGAAACAGTAACACCGTGGTAGAATAGAGAAAAAAGAATACTCCGACCCCTTGTATTGATTTCGCATCATTCATGCGAATAAAAATCAATATGTACCAGAAAAAGAGCATTGCCATAATTAACGCATCTGCCACATACACAAGTTGTTCTGGAAGAAATAGGAATGTAGAAATGAGAACGACGCCAATTGTTGCAAGTAGTAGAAGAGAGATGCGCTTGCGGATTTGGAGAAATAGTTCTAAAGACATACAACTGATGCTCATGCCAATTGCAAGAGTGATGAATCCGATGAAATTTATTTGAGGATTGAGAACGGTTAGTTCAATAACGAGTCCTAAACCGGTAAACAGAGATCCGATAAACCAGCCTTGGCGTCCTTGAACTTGAGGAATCTTTGAAGTGGCTTGCCACGTGATAAATCCCATGAGAATAATGAGAAGCGAATCGACAATATAGGGCATATCACTCATAAAAATTTCCTTGAAAAAGAGATCTGATTTTCTCATTCAGACGGGAATCAGTCAAGGAAAGTGCTTCAAAAAGTGTGACAAGCTGATGAGAAACGTGAAATGCCCATGAGCGATGACGAGTGTGGTATCAATTTAGATACTTTGTTTAATTCGATGCACCAGTTCTATGGATGCATCTATTTCCACTTTTCGAATCGCCACACTTTCGATATTGGCTCCCACGGGGATTCCTTTTTCTTCGGCAAATGCTTTTAGTTCGAGCCAGTTCTGTTCGCAAATATCGACGGATTTTTCGAGAATATCGGAGGAGTGCACGAGATCGTTTTCCAGCCATCGGGGAATGCTGATTCCGAGCCATTTCATAAACTGAAGTGTTTTGGCTGATCCGCATGGAGTAAAGGTAAAGATAATTGGATCAACTGGTTGACCTGTTTGTTCGCTGTGATAGTAGCAGTCTGACACCACACTTTTTGCCGCATCGAGATCGTACACTCCTTGGGAGACAAAAAACCGACACCCTTGCTCGTGTTTCGCGAGAATTCTCAGATGTTCATCACCTTTTTTCCTATGTCTTTCCGGAATCGTTACGCCTCCGGTGACCATGGTGGCGTTTGTTTTTTGGCGAAGCGCGTATGCTTGAGGAAGCGAGAGAGTAGTCTGTTCCTGTTGCGAAGGAACTCCAACAAAAACAGTGAGATACTTTGATTGATCCGCGGAAAGAAACGCGCTTAGTTGCGACTCCGTATACTTTCCCACTGAACGATAGACAATTTTGGGAATCGTGAGATCTTTCAGGTGATTTTCACAATAATCGAATCCATCGAGAGTTGCCATAAAGGGAAACGGACGTTCATCGGCGATCCGCGAACCTTCGTCCTGAATATCATAGACGATAAGCCCATCGAGATTGAGCGGCGCCAACCGTTCGATCTGCCGAGTGGCAATTTCGATCTGTTTTTCAGCGTCCGTGTCCGCTTTCGGCGGGGTGATTCCGTAGAGAACAATGCCACTTTCGCGGCGTAAAATTTTATCTGCAAGCATAGCTATCCTTTGTTTTGAGCCAATTGGCTATCTCAATGTAAGAATCGTCGAACGGAAAATCTCCAGAAATCGGCGGATTTCCAGTTCCGTTGTTTTGTGAGAAAGAGAAATTCGAATTGAGTGTTTCGCACGCTCTTCGTTTCCCGTGAGTGCTAAGATTATCGGTGAAAGTTCACTTTTTTTCGAAGAACAGGCCGATACCGTAGAGATATAAATGTCTTCATTAACTAAACCGTGAAGTACCGTTTCTGGTCGAATCCCGTTGACGGAACAGTTGAGAATATACGGTGATCCACGTTCCGGTGAGTTGATCTGAACGCCATCGATGGTGGTGATTGATTCGCGAAGGATAGCGTTGAGGCGAGTCACTTCGGCCAGTTTTGCGGGAAGGTTTTCCGTGGCAAGGCGAAGTGCTTTTGCAAATGAAGCGGCGCGGGGAACATCGGCGGTTCCCGAGCGAAGGTCGAACTCCTGACCACCGCCGATCATCTGTGGTGCCAGCCGTTGTCGTTCGCGGAGGATCAATACGCCGGAACCTTTCAGCCCGAAAAATTTGTGAGCTGACAGCGAAAGTAGATCAACCGGAGATTCTTTGAGTGAAAAGGGAATTTTCCCCACGCCCTGAACTGCATCGACATGGAAAAGGGCGCGATGGTTTTTCATCATCGCAGCAATTTCTTTAATCGGATTGATCGCTCCCGATTCGTTATTCACCATCATGATTGATACCAGAACGGTTTTTTCTGTGAGAGCCCGTTCGACTTGTTCCTCCGTGACAGTTCCATCGGTTCCCACGGGAAGGCGGGTGACGGTTGCTCCCTGCGATTCGAGATAGGTCAAGACTTGATCCACCGAAGGGTGTTCGCTGTTGGTGGTAATGAAATGATTTCCCCGAGCTTTGTGGATCTCGGCGATTCCCTTGATTGCCAGATTGTTACTTTCCGTGGCGCCGGAAGTGAAAATCGCTTGATAGCCGGAACCACCGAGGAGATCCGTCACTTGCGATCGGGCTTGTTCGAGAAGTTGTTCCGCTTTTTCGCCGATCTTGTGAAGTGAATGAGGGTTTGCCCAGAACGATTCGTATACTTTGGTAAACGTTTCCAGTACAGCCGGTTCGAGTGGTGTGGTGGCGGCGTTATCGAGATAGATCATTGCAGCGTTCCCATCAAAAAAAGTTCTGCGAGAAAATAGTTGGTGGCCATGCTAAAAACAGACCTTTTACCGAGGTGAAATTCCGGGGCAGTTGAGGATTGTTCCCTCTTTTACCACGGTATACTCTTCCCAGAACGGAAAAGTTCGGCACTGTTCTGGACGAACGGGATAGATTGAACACCCCATTTTTTCAAAGTCGAAGTAGATACAGGCAAATGAACCATCATCCAGTTCATTTTCGGCGAGTGATTTTTTGCCGCTTTCTCGAACTATTGCGTAGGAACAGAACTCTTCGATTGAGAGATTGAGATAGGTTGCGATTGTTGCGATTTCATCATCGGAAATCCAGCACCACGCCGATTCGCCAATACAGCATTTACCACCGCAGGATTCGCAGGCCGAAGGATCGAATTGGAAATCAAACTGGTCGTTGGTGATCACGGTTCTCCTTTGAAATTTTTGGGGAAAATACGAATTAAGTGATATGCATGGATACAAAAAAGGCGTTCCGGGGGGAAACGCCTTTGGCAATAATGAGAAATTTACGCAATTAATCTTCGAGAAGAGCCAATACTGATTTTGGATTGAGATTTCCCTGAGCAGAAAGTGCTTTTTCTGAGTCTCCGAAAATGTCGAGAGTCAGTTTTTCGAGAATTGATTGAAGATTTGCCGTGTCAAGCGGTGCGATATCTTTCGCAGCGATTGAACGTACATTAACTTGATCTTTTGCAACGGGTACGCGATCAGCGATTTCGGCATTGGCACGATTCTGATCAGCGATTTTTGTACGATCTGCAACTATGGCAGATTTGCGTTCCTGTGCAGCGTAGAAGCTACCGTTGTCTGTTACTTTCATGAGAGATTCCTTTCTCAGAGTTTCTTTTCAGTCCTGCAACAGGGTAAGCAGTGATCGTGCCAAAGTCTAGGGAGTTGCATATTTGTTTGTATCGATAGAGTGTTATGCACTCGCGATGGTGTGAAATCATATAGTTCGTTTGGATAGAAGGGAAAAATATTCCACGGTTGTGCAAAATGTCCCAGAATTTTTTTCCCTTCGGCTTTTTTTAAAGCACCCGTTGTGTGAAGAGGTTTTTCGTTTCCCGATTGCCCAGTTTAGGCAGTAGTCTAACTTGGGTAAACTGAAGCTTCAAGCCTCAAGCCACAAGTTGGAATTCACTTTTAGCTTGAGGCTTTTTGCTTGAGGCTTTTAGCTTGAGGCTTTTAGCTTGAG
>DYSA01000045.1 GCA_020726425.1 Fibrobacter succinogenes
ATGATTCTCGGATTTTGAACTACGGCGATGGGCCGATCGAATACTGAATTTATTCTGGATTGAACGCAAAAGCAAAAGGGGAAGTGTATAAACTTCCCCTTTTGTTTATTCTGACAGAGAACTTGATTAGTCCAGAAGTTCGATGATCTTTTTAATGAGAATTTTCATCTCTTCATCGGTTCCTATGGTGATTCTTACCCAATCGCTAATCTTAGGTTTGTTCCAGTAACGAACAAGAACTCCCTTTTCTTTGAGATCAAGGTAGAGATCGTGAGCGCTGTATTTTCCGTTTGGTGAAGCAAATATAAAGTTCGCTGCAGAGGGGGTCACTTTGAACCCAATCTCTTCGAGTGCTTTGACTGACCATTCGCGAGTGGCGATAATTTTTGAACAACACTCTTCGAAATAGGCGCGGTCTTTGATCGCTGCCGCTGCACCAACAATAGCGATTCGGTCAAGAGGGTAGCTGTTGAACGAGTTCTTTGCCATGTTCAAACCGGTGATTAGATTTTCGTGACCAATTGCGTATCCCACTCGAAGTCCCGCGAGTGAACGCGATTTCGAAAGGGTCTGTACAACGAGAAGATTCATGTACTTTTTGGTCAACTGAATCGCTGATTCTGCGCCAAAATCTACATAGGCTTCATCGACAATCACCACTGAATTGGGATGAGCAGCAACTACTTTTTCTACTGTAGCGAGATCGACGGCTTTTCCGGTTGGAGCATTGGGATTAGGAAAGATTACTCCGCCATTGTCTGATGGGAAATTATCAAAATCGATAGAAAAGTCAGATTTCACAGGAACCATGTGCGCTTTAATTTTATAGAGATCACAATAGACGGGGTAAAAACTGTAGCTGATATCGGGAAACACTACTGGTTTATCATTTATAAAAAAGGACATAAAGGAAAGGGCAAGCACTTCGTCTGATGAGTTCCCCACAAAGACATTGCGCGGGTTCACATCATAAAAATCAGCCACGGCGTTCTTGACATCCGTGGTATCAGGATCTGGGTAGAGACGAAGTGAATCGATCTGAAATGCATTGATCGCTTCGGCGACCTTTGGTGAAGGCGGGTAGGGATTTTCATTGGTATTGAGTTTCACATAGCGCTGATCTTTTGGCTGTTCCCCAGATGTGTAGGGTGTTAATCCGACGAGTGCTTTGCTCCAAAAACGATTCATGGTGTCCTCTATTCTTCTGGAAAATTTGAAATTAAAATAGATTCTGCGCGCAATTTTTCGTCTATGAGGAACTTAAGGCCACCGTTTTTTTAGTGCAAATATCTAGTGGTAGTTAGAGGTAAATGTTTGTATACTTTATTCATACTGAGTATTAGCTAGGAGAAATAATGGATATTTCAGCAGAGGACTTTCGGGAAGAGATGGCTGAGCGCTTAGCCGAGTGGGAAACCTGTATACTCGACTTTGAACTCAATGTTACCGATATTGATATTACCAATGATCTTTTTCGGGTGGTTCACACGATCAAGGGCGTTGCCGGAAGCTGTGGGTATATGGATATAATGCATCTTACCCATGAGCTCGAGTCGTATCTGGATGATGTTCGACGAGGAAAGCTGCGCCCTGAAAAACTGTTTATCGATTATCTGTTGCAATCAGAAGACCTTATTCGCCGAATGACGGCAGATGTTCCCAATGCGGGGAAATTCAAATCTGAAGCTACTATGCTGATTCAATCGGTGCAAAAATTAGTGGAAACACCGAGTTTGCATATATCGGACAATGTCGAAAATCACAGTGATTTATTTGCACCCAAAGTCCTTCGTGTGGAAACAATAGACCGCTTGCGATCAATAGTGATGAAGTGTTTGCAGACGCACACACCTTTTGAGATTGATCTTTCTAATGTACACGAATGTGATGTCACCGGTGTTCATTTTATCTGTTCACTCGTTCCCGTTTTTGTGAGATCCTGTATTCCACTAAATGTGAAAGGATTGTCTGCCGAAGTGGTATACAAAGCATTAACATTGGGTATCGATATTCGCAATGTCCTGAAACGTGCTTCGCAGGGAATGTTAGATACTCATCAGCGAGTGATTTCACAGTTCACGATTACATTTCATCCTGCACCGGGAGTTGCACCTTCGAGAGCGATGGAGGATGGTGTTAGTGCGTTCAAAAAATTCCTCGCGGCAAATGGAAATTATACCGAAAATCGCAATATTGTACAAAATATGAAACTTGACTGTACCTTGTTGCTCTCAACTGTAGTATCTCGTCGAGAGTTGGAAGATGAGTTGGCGAAACTTCCCGATGATCTTCTTTGGACGATTAGTTTGACACCTGATCAATCTCAAAAAAATGAAGCTATTCGTCATTTGTCTATTGCCGATTCTCGTAAAGAGATGAATATAATGGTTCAAGAGTGGGAAATCCACTTTGGCAAGTTGTGTCGAGAGATCGAACGAGTAGGAAGTGAGGAAAGTAAAAAAAGTCTTGCTACGATAGTTGATATCCAAGAGACAATGCGGAAAATGAGCACTGAAATCGAAGATATTCCTTTGAGTGTTTGTGTGCAAGCGATAAAGGTTATTCGCGGCGAGAAGTAAAAATCATTCTTCTCTGTTATTTTTCAATGAGCGATTCAGTAATGAATCGCTCTTTTTTTATGCGCGAAATCAGGGTTTCAAGGGAGCCGAGGAAGAGGTTCCGGTTGTACATATTGGGTGCCGAGTCGTGCATGAGGACAATGTCTCCCGGGGTGACCGGAACTGCGGCGAGGTGACGAATTGCATTGGCGGATCGGTTGCCTCCGTCTCGTGCTGAGCGATTCCAACCGGTAATGGTGAGATTCAATTCTCGGCAGACTTTGTGCGTATGAGGATTTGAGAGTCCAACAGGAGGGCGATAGAGTGACACTTTCTGCTTCGAAAGCGATTCAATAATTTCAATACTTTTTGAAATATCTGATTTTAATGCTTCATATCGGCGAAAGTTAGCCCACCACGGATGTATGAGATCGTGGGAACCAATTCCGTGACCTTCGGCGATGATCCGCTGAACCAGTTCGGGATGTGCACGGGCTTTTTCTGCGATCAGAAAAAATGTTGCGGTGATTTCCTTTGCCGAGAGAAGGTCGAGAACTTTCGGGGTGAGTTCGGGATCGGGGCCATCATCGAAGGTGATGTACACTGATTTTGAATTTTCTTTGCGCGTGAGGGCAGAGCCGAAGATTCCAGAGGCAAGAGATGTCACGGCAATGGCAGTGAATATTCCCCAACCACAGAGAACAAGCAATACGAGTATGGGCAGTTTTAATACGAGAGTGAGTGTGAATAGTCCCAGTGCGATCAGTGAACCAATTTTGTATTTAGTCATTTTTTACCGTAATTCTGGCGGAACAGTTCGCCGTTGGAGAGTAGGAATCAATTGTTCCCGAGTATTTTTTATCGAGGAGATCCGCGAGGTCAGATGCGGTAGAAAAGAGTGTTCCCGATTGCGTTGAAGGAACAGTACACGGTTGTGTCGCAGTGGCAGAAAGTTGCGGGAATCGGGAATCGGTGTGATCGAGAACGATCGCAAGCGCTCCCTCTTGGGTACCTTCGGTGAAATAGTGGTTGTTTGAACAAGAGTGGTAGATCTTTTCAAGTAAGGGGAGTTGTTCATCGACGATAACAATCAGAACGGTTGATTCTGGAATGAATCGAGCGGCATGGATTGCGGCGGCGGTGGAGTTTGTACTTTCGCAGATCGTGAGATTTGTTCCGGTGATCCCTAACTCCATGGCGAGCATACCACTCATGCTGTTATGGACGGAAGCGATAAACTGGCGCGGTGATCCCATGTTCGAAGTATGAATTTTTTCGATGAATCGAACTGTTTCATCCAGTGCGCCAAGGGCGGTCCCGACGATGATCGATTCTGGTTTGATTGTCGTCTGCGCAACTGCTTCGGTTGCTGCGGCGTATGCGAGTTTCCAGATCCGAGGTGCTCGACGTTTCAGTGATGCGGGAAGGTTTAGTTCTTCGCGATTCTGAGCCGTTGGGATGAACAGTGAGTGGGCAAGAACTCTCATACATCACCTCGCGAAAGTACCAGCGATCCGTTATTCCCACCAAATCCAAAACTGTTTTTCAAAATGTGGTTAATCACTTTCGATTCACCTTTCGATGGCGCGATTCCGATTTCGGGGTCAATCGTCTGAAATCCTACGGAAGCGGGAATTTTGTTCTGCACAAATGATTCGATCGCATAGACTGTCTCGATTGTTCCGGAAGCGGCGAGGGTGTGGCCCATAGCTCCCTTAAAGGAACTGAAAGGTGGAATGGTTTCAAACAGGCGGTTCATAGCGGTGATCTCCGCGCAGTCATTGTCTGGCGTTCCGGTTCCGTGGGCGCAGATCCAATCGATTTGATCGGGGGAGATATTCGCGTGGTGGAGTGCTTTTTGTGCGGAACTAAACGCGCCGGTTCCTTCGGGATGTGGAGCGGTCATGTGATAGGCATCCGCGGAAGATCCCCATCCGGCGATATACGCTTTGGCGGGGCGGTTGAGTTGTTTTGCCACCGTTGGCGAAGCGAGAAGAATCGCACCGGCTGCTTCGCCAAGGGAAATACCGATTCGATCGCGGTCAAAGGGACGTGAGCCTTCGTAGTCGATGAGAAGTAGTGAATCGAATCCTAGGAATGTGAGTAACGATAGTGCATCGGTTCCGATCGCCAAAACCAGATCGTACTCGCCTTGATGAATCATTTCTGCGCCTACTCCTATGCCGTGAATCCCCGTTGAGCAGGCCGTGGAAAGTGTGTGCACACCTGTGGCACCGTATCTTTTGCCAAGAAGTCCTGCGATTGCGGCAGGTTCATGGCGAGCGCATTCGATGGCTGCGGTGGATATTAGTTCTGGTTTGTCGAGAAGGTTTCGGTAGAACTGTTCTGTGCGATCGACTCCTCCCACGGTGGTTGCCAGTGTGATTCCCCAGCGAAGACCGGCGAGATCGATTCCGTTCAGTGCTTGATCGGCGGCGGCAATTGCCATTGATTCGGTACGGCTGAAACAGCGGCGGGGAAGATCGAAATTGATCTGGCCAACAAGTGGGGTGCGTTCGGTCTGGGGATCAAAAAGAGTGAGTGGTGAAAGTGATCGTTCGCCGGTGAGAATAGTTTCCCACGCCGACTGGGGCGAATCACCCAAAGCTGAAACGGCTCCGGTGGCGATTACGGGAATGTTCACGGGCGATTCGATTCAATATATGAGGCCATTGAATTGAGAGAACTGAAAATCTCTTTCCCCACTTTGATATCGGAAACCTTTACACCATACTTTTTTTCTACGAGAACGATAAGTTCTAGTGTGTCAATTGAATCAAGTCCGAGTCCCGCGCCAATAAGCGGTGCCGACGGATCGATATCTTCGGGGGAAATATCGGAAAGTCCAAGGTTGTCGATAATGTCGACTTTTAAGGATTCAATGAGTTGTTCCATGGGATTCCTCTATATGAAAAGTTCCAATTCTTGTTTTTATGGCGGGAAAATGTTTTCTGCCCTCCAGTTCTGCAATAATTGAACCGAAAAGATCGGGAATTGTTTCAGAATCTTTGCGCTGAAGATCGAGATGGAGAGTATGGTGCGTTTCTGTTTGTTGTAAAAGAATCACTGCGGCAGATCCGTGTACGGGATTGGGATCGACATATCCGGCAACCACGAAATCACATCCCCGTTCAATCAGAAAGAGTGCGTTGAGCAGAACGGCAGATTGATCATTTCCTGCCAGTACGCGATTCGGGCCACGCAGTGTAAAGGGAATTGCCAGTTCTGCGATAAGAGACGACGGAAGCGTGGCGGCAAACAGCGAGGGACTCGGGAACTGTTCGTTCACTGATTGCATATAGGCGCAATCGGTGGTCAGTGATCCATTGGGAACTGCGCAGACGATTCCGGTTGATTCGGGAATTGAAATTCCTTTGAGAGCGAGCGAAACGGCACTGAACATCAGTTTTTCTGTATCACCCATTTTCCCAAAGTGACGATAGGGTTCTGAATAAACAGATTCGCGCGGAATATCGGCAAGCGAATTTCCGGGATGAACAATCGCACCGGCGGGGGAGATGAATTCGCGCGGAGTGATCAGGGCAAATGAACCGATTGAAGCGATCATTGGATCTCCTTCAAAATGAGACAGGCATTGAGCCCACCAAATCCTGCCGCGAGTACTGCCATTGCCGGTTTAGCAATGGCCACGGCTGAAGCGGATATGTTGATCGGTTCTTCGCAATCGGTTCTGTTGAATCCAAAGGTTCCGGAAAGCTGTTTTCGTTTCAGAAGTTCTGCGGCAAGAATAGTTTCCACGATTGATCCCGCTCCACTGAGATGGCCCATGTTGCCTTTAAATGAGACTGCTGGCGGCTGATTGTTGCCAAACACAGATGTCAGTGCTTTTGCTTCCATCGCATCGTTGTAAGGTGTTGCTGTACCGTGGCATTTGATTGCGCCGATCTCTTCGGGAGCGATGCCCGATTCTTTCAGCGAATGAGTAATCGCCAGTGCTAAACCGGAACCATCGCGACTGGGGCCGGTGCGATGGTTGGCATCGTTGGTTGTGGCTGATCCGGAAATAACGATTTCCCCCAATTGAGGTACTCTCTGCTGGAGAACAACGATTCCTGCCCCTTCGCCCAGAGTCATCCCTGATCGATCCTTGTCGAACGGTCGTGCTCCGGTGGGAGAGAGCGCGCTGAGCGAATGAAATCCCGTAACCGTAAATTGTGAAATGAGATCAAATCCGCAGACGATTACGGTTTCGTAGATGTGGTGAAAGAGATAATCCCGTGCCGCGTCGATGGCAGCGATTCCCGAAGCACAGGCGTTTGAAATTGCGAGGAAGTTTGATTGTTCAAGCCCAAGAGCTTCAGCAAAAGCTTTACCTTGATTTTGAAGCAGTGAATTTTCTGGTGATTGTCCAGATTCTACAGCCTCCGTCGAGCCTTTTGCTGCGGCGAAGATCACCAGTGTTTCGTCGGAATTGTACGTGGGCAGATCGGGAAGTTGATCACTCAGTAGTGAAGCCAGTTGCTTTGGATTTTGATATTTTAGATCTGGAAATGGCGCAACAGAAACGGGGTATCCATAGGGACAACTAATTTCTATGGCAGATTTTCCATCGAGAAGCGAGGTGACACTCTCTTCGGTCGTTCCTAGAGGCGTGACCACCGCAGACCCGACAATGCAGGTCTGATCTGTAATTAGCCGGTGATCGTCCACGCAAAACCCCAACGGAAAATGAGTCCTGGCATGTAGTAGCCCGGGACGTAACTGTTGTTGCGGTTGAGGATGTTGTCCATTTTCATAAAGAGTCGGAATGATTTGATCTCTGCAGTGAATTTCGTTCCCAGATCAATCACCGGTCTTCCCCAATCAGTGCGCCCTGCGTAGCTGATCGAATCGCGTTCGCTCCAGTAGTTGAGCAAGATCGACGTATAGAAATGGCGGGTTCTGTCATTTTTGTTCACATGGAAATCGAGTCGGCTCGTCGATTTGAGGTAGGGTTTTTCGTCGGCAATGTTAAAGCTTGAACTGAGTGAAATCCCGTGCCACTCGCCAAACGAAGGTGTTAACGTAAGTACATTTGTAGGATTTCCGTAAGGAGAGATGTAGCTCTGCCAATACTTTTGTATGGTTACAGAATCGATCGCCTGAACCAGTGAATATCCCGCAGTAAATGAAAGTTTGTTTTTTGCTGCAGTTGCGCGAACACCGGTTCCTCGGAAATAGTCTCCGATAAATCCATCGTGTGGCACGAGAAGAGAATCGTAATTCACCACCAGAGGAACGAGATCGTACTTGCCCCATCCCTCGAAAGCGAATGATCCCGGAGTTATCCGCGCTTCGATGGATCCACAGGGGTAGAACTCCGTAGAATCGTCGCGATTAAGAAAGGACGCTCCAGCTGAAGCGTGAATCGTTAAAGGTCGGTTCGGGGAAGAGTATTGATTTTCTCCGTAGAAATCGGTGCGGAATATTTCGGAGACAGAACTGTTCGTGTGTGTTGTAACATATTGATTTGCCGCAGTTCTAAACGAAAATGTATCTGAAGTTGATGGGGCAATCGAAATTTTTGATCCGCCGGCGAGGTAGCGTTGGTCGCCATTTCGGACGCTGTCTTTGTGAATCAGCTGAGTAGACAAAGGGCGTTCGCGATAGACTCGCTTGCTCATTTCCGATTCCAGTTCGAGAGAAACTTTGTCGCTCAGAGGGATTTCTGTCGAAGCATTCAGCGTACTGTTGTAGTCATTGCGATTGTACCAGACAGAATCATAGTCTGACGTAGGGCCCATGTAAAAATGGGGATAATCTTCAATTTGGTCATTGGTAAGGTCTTCGTAATGGCCTTTCACATTGACCGTCGCGTTCTTTTTCCACTGCATTTGAACCGTGGTTATGTGATTTGTGCTGAGGGGATTTCTTCCGCTAAACGAAAGATTTGCCGTGTCCAACGCCGTTATTCCTCGATAGAATCCACTCATTCCACCTGCAAAGTGAGTGAAGTCATCGCGTTTGAGATCGCGATAACTTGAAAAAATTCCCAGAGAAAGATTTCGTGTGAGATTTCTCATGACGCGAAGTTCAAGAGAGTTACCATCGAACAATCCGTTTTCCATCACCAAAAAGAGTTGGGGAGAGATGCGAGTCTGGGGGAAGAGCGAAGGTTTCACGGTTCCGTCGCTGTGAAGCGTCAGTGTTTCCACCTGAATCGGTTCAAATGAAGCGGAACGCTGTTCTATCGTGGCAGGTCCGGTGAGAAGTGAGTTTGATCTTCCGGAAAGAGGAATCGTGTATCCTCGCCACAGAGCGCGGTTAAAATGAAATTGCGGTGAGTAGAAAACGGGTACAAATTCACCCTGACCGCGAAGAATCTCTGTCCAGTTGAAATAGTCATCTCGCGCAAAGGTATTTCTGTTTATTTGATAGGGATTAAAAAGAGTGTCGGCGGAAGTAGGGTGTGTGTAAATATATGCGCTTGACTCTTTGAGCTTACCGAGAAGTTCAACGCGACGAGTTTCTCGAACCTCTTTGGCGGAATCGGAGAGAACAGGTTCTGTTGATGTTGAATCTTTTGTGTCCACTTGTCCTGCGAATGTCGCTGAACAGAGAAAAAATAGAGTGAAAAAAAGTGCCGTTATTCGAATCATGATCTTTCCGTATCCCATTCTTTTGCAAAAAGATTTCGGTGAGATGAGTGCCGTAAAATAGTTCCTGCGAAGTGTGCGATTCCATTGCTCTTTCGGAGAAATTAATCTTCATATTTTCGAAGAATTAACAAAAGGCGATGCGCATCTTCGCGGATCATATCGAATCGTTTTTCCATCGATTGAAGTTTTGCAATAACCGCTTCCATAGAATCCTTTTTCTCGATCGATTCTACCTTTTCGGTGGCCGTGGTTACTTGGCCGATCAGATTGTGAACGGTGGTAACAATCGAATCGAGTGTTGAAATTTCATTTTGAAGATCTTTTCTAATCCCCGGGATTTTTGCGCGAAAAACAGATTGCACGCTGTCAGCGGCGGTCGTCATTGAAGCAATCGTGTCAATTTCTTTGGGAATATCAACGCCGATAAGAGTATTTATTGAAGAGAGTTTCGCCCCAATTTTTTCCGAATCGACACTCATTTGTTGGAGTGTTGAGATCATTTTAAGTGCCGCTGCATCACCAGAAAGATGCTCGTGGAACAGAGAACTCATGGAATTCATCGCATTTTGGAATTTCCAAATTGAACTGATAACTTCTGTTATTCCAATGAAATAACTTCCGTTAAGAGAGTTTGTTGATTTCACTTCAGGAGCCGATTCCGGTCCATTGATCAGTACGATTTCTCGTTTTGTACCAAAAAGTCCCACGTCGGCGCAGTAGATTTCATATCCTTGGTGAATTTTGACATTGCGATGCATCGCCACGGTTACCGATACACCTTCGTAGACGTTTTCATCGTAACTGACAATTGTTCCAACGGGCATTCCGTTCAGCATCAGTGGTTCTTCGATTTTGAGTTCCCCGATTTTTGGGAAATAGATCACCATCGTTTTTGTCTGAGCGATGTAGTAGTTGAGAATCATGACCAAAGAAGAGCCGATTAAGAGCAGGAATAGAATGATAATGATATATCCGGTAACACGAGGAAATTGTTTTTCATCTGTCATTGGAATTCTTTCTTCTGATTGCTGAATGTCTCTATGAAAATAGTTTCAGAACCACGGTTCCGGCCAATGTGAAAAGGCGCAGATTACTCCGCGCCATATAAATTGGTGGATTCGGTGAACATTTACGCCAACGGTACCGGATTTTCAAGCCAGTCAATGATCTTGTTGTACGATACCACACGAACCATTGGTTTGGTGAGAGCGTACTGGAAAAACTCTTCGAGCACCCGTCGGCGATCTGCAATAGAGATGTTCGGGCAGATGTCATACCCATCGGCATAGACATCCGTATGTCCTCCAAAGAGGAACGGTGCGCGATTGCCGGCGATCCGCAAATCGAGCGTGTACTTGAGCGTTGCAAGCCACTCCTCTGCACTCATATTGAACATGGCGAGGCAGTTGTAGTCGAGCCCGGTGATTTTACCTTCCGCGGTGTCGAAAAGTTCGCTGTCGTACTCCGCCGCATCGATCGCTGCCATGCGGTCGCGGAATCCCGAGGCGACGCCGTACTGTTCACAAAGTTCGTCCGGTGGACAGATCACCATGTGACATGGCATCTCCCAGAGTCCCGGAACCGGCGCTATCAGTGGGGTTTCCTCTTGTGAGGAAGTGTACTGATTCCCCGGTGATCCCTGATCCATGGTGTAAGGCCAGTAAAAATTCGTTCCATCTTGATCCGGCTGACCACCCTCTTCGATAGAACAGTCGTACCGGAAACCCATGGACTTGATCGCCTTAAAAGTATTGTCGTTGTAATCGAGATAGGGTGTTCTGAATCCGGGGAGTTGGTCGCGGTTCAGCCCAAGACCAAAGATTCCCACCCGATCGCTATAGGGTTTTGCCAGATCATCGACGCAAAGTTGCATCTCTAAGCGCCATTTCTCTTCCGAGAACTCGCCACCCTCTTCGTGGTTTTGCGTGTGACATCCCGCTTCGTGCCCCGCCTGAATCGCGTTGTACCACGATTTTCTCACTAGTTCAGATGGCTCTTCGGATTCGCCAAGAATGTATTTGGACGTGTGATAGAACGAAACACTGCCGGGAAAACCATCATAGGTTGAAGAGTTCCCCGTTCCATCAGGATTGGTCAGTGAAGCGAAAAATTCGCTTGCCCATCGCATTCCTTCAATACGGCTTTCGTCGATCCAACCGGAATGACCATTGTCATCGAATCCCATAGTAACAAAGAGCGGAACCTGTTCGACGGGAAGGTTCGCTGGGGGATTTTGAGAAGGGAGTCGATTAATCATGGTATCACCTTGTTCCGAGAAGGTTACAGTTGTAATTTCGTATGATTAGAAAATAGATAGTAATTTCGTGAAGAGGAAACCCGAATTTCAGTTTGAAAATCAATCGGGATTTCGCTTAGTTTGAATTTTTTTGGAATCTATCTCAGAACTTCTAGACTCGAGTTGATCGATGAGGACAATAAAGTCCACATTTCTCTTGTGTTTTATGAAAAAAACCGGCAAAATTATTCAGTAAACGCAATCTTATTACCATTGATGTAACTACTCAGGT